>NZ_JBXAPG010000009.1:0-11504 GCF_058803765.1 Burkholderia sp. GW821-FHT14F03 | reverse complement strand
CGATGCGGGAATGGGATCGGTGGCGAGCGTCGCACGATGCATGTCGTACGCGGGGTGGCGGGTGTGACGGGCGAGTCAGTCGTGCGTGCTCGCGTAGGGCATATATGTTTGGCAGCCTATTGGCGCGATTTCGGCAGCGTGCGCGGGCGGTTGGGGCGGGAGCGCCCGATCCGCATGATGCATCGAGCGCGCGACGCGGGAATGGGATCGATGGCAGGTGGCGCACGATGCATTTCATGGACGGGGTGGCGGGTGTGACGGGCGAGTCAGTCGTGCGTGCTCGCGTAGGGCATATGTGTTTGGCGGCCTATTGGCGCGATCTCGACGGCGTGCACGGACGGTTGGGGTGCAGCAGCGCCCAATCGGCATGATGCATCGGGTGTGCGACGCGGGAACGGGGCCGACGTAGGCCGAGCCCGATGCATTTCGTGCGCGGCGCGGCTGGTGCGAGTGCGTGCCTGAGTGGCGAATGCCCTGTCGTGCGCCACTCAGGCACGCGTGTTCGCGTAGGGCGTATGGCCCGGCGATTCCGACGGCGCGCGGGCGGTCGCCGCGTCGTTCGACGAAACCTGCTGCGCGTGGGTTCGCGAGCGGTGCGCCGTCGGCGTGTCGATTCGCGCGAGCCGGCGGACTTCCGGCTGGGCGGAAAATGGACTGCCTATATATAGCTGGATTCGATTCGACCCGCGACGACGGCGAGGATCGCGTGCTTCGGTTCATCCCGCGTTGCGCGGACCGGCGCCGACCGCCGGCCGGGTCCGCCGCACGGATCATTGCCAGCGGCCGTCGATGTAGATCCAACTGGATCCATGGTGGCGCCAGTAGCCGGGCACCCAGCGATGACCTGGGCGGACGGCGATCCAGCGGCCGGGTATCCATATATAGCGGCCGTGCTGCCAGCGCCAGTAGCCGTCGGTCCAGAGATAGCCGTGGTGGCGCGGCGGCGGTGGACGCCGGTCATGGCGATGCGGCGGTGGCGGGCGGTTCGGGCGGTTGGGATGCGGCGGCCGGCCGGGACGAGGGCCATGGTCGGGCGGTGGCGGCCGCTGCGCGTTGGCGTGCCGGATCGGCAGGGCAAGGACGGTCGCGCACAGCGCGAGCAAGCAGTGACGACGGTTCATGGCATTCCCGGCGAATGGGTAGGCGAAGGGGGATGGACTTCACCATCGCGCAGCGCGGCTGCCCGGACGTTACGGCGCGGGTTACGGCCATTACAGCATGTCGTGACGGCCCGTTGCGGCGGCAACGGGCCGTCCGTGGCGGCGGGGCGCCCGGAAGAAGGGCTTGCGCAGCGAAGGGAGTCGGTAAAAAATGCTGATTTGGCTGTTTCATTCCATTACGTTTGTTGTTTCTATGCAACCGTCAAGACGGTGACACACAGGAATGGCACGCTGGAACCCATCAAAAAGACCTCGTCAAGAGGTCAAAAAAAGCCGTTAAAACAAATACTTATAACAGACTAGCATTGCTATTATTTCTAGTTCTGGAAAAGCTTATTTCTTTATTTGCGAATGGCGCGCCTAGGGTACACCCCTAAACTCACGGTTCCCAGAACGGGCAACCATCCGGGCGCGGCCATAGGCAGTAGAGCAGTACGACATGGCGCTTCCGGGCGGTTGCTGACCGTTTATCGAAACGAGGTCGCAAGGCCTGCCTTTTTTAAAAGGGAGCTCCACGAATGAAAAAGACTCTGATCGTTGCAGCAGCTGCAGCATCGTTCGCAACCGTCGCACACGCACAAAGCAGCGTCACGCTGTACGGCGTGCTGGACGCGGGCATCACGTACCAAAGCAATGTCGCCAGCAAGTCGCTGTGGTCGATGGGCACGGGTATTGATCAAAGCCGCTTCGGCCTGCGTGGTACGGAAGACCTGGGTGGCGGCCTGAAGGCAATCTTCACGTTGGAAAGCGGTTTCAACATCGGTAACGGCCAATTCCGCAACGGTGGCGGGATGTTCAACCGTCAAGCGTTCGTCGGCCTGTCGAGCAACTACGGCACCGTCACGCTGGGTAAGCAGTATGACTCCGTGCAAGACTACCTGGCACCGCTGACCGCAACGGGCAGCTGGGGCGGCACGTACTTCGCTCACCCGCTGAACAACGACAACCTGAGCACGAACAACGGTTACTCGCCGAACAACTCGGTGAAGTTCACGAGCGCGAACTACGCTGGCCTGCAATTCGGCGGCACGTACTCGTTCTCGAACAACTCGAACTTCGGTGACAACCGTGCGTACAGCGCAGGCGCAGCGTACCAGTTCCAAGGCCTGAAGCTGGCAGCAGCTTACTCGCAAGCGAACAACCCGGGCGACGCGAACACCAACGGCGCGATCACCACCGGTTCGCTGTTCGCAGGCCAAGGCCGCACCCGCGTGTACGGTGCAGCAGCAGGCTACGCATTCGGCCCGGCGCAAATCGGCGCAGCATGGACGCAATCGCGTCTGGACAACACGACGGTCCTGGCACAGTCGATCCGCGCTGACAACTACGAAGTCAACGCAAAGTACAACCTGACGCCGGCTCTGGGCCTGGGCGCTGCTTACACCTACACGAACGCCAAGCTGGGTTCGCAAAGCGCGCACTGGAACCAATTCGGCCTGCAGGCTGACTACTCGCTGTCGAAGCGCACCGACGTGTACGCGCAAGCTGTGTACCAACGTTCGTCGAAGAACGCTGGCGCGTCGATCTACAACGGCGACGTCACCACGCCGTTCAGCTCGTCGATCAACCAAACCGCAGCAACGGTTGGTCTGCGTCACCGCTTCTAAGCATGACGACGGCCGGATTCGTCCGGCCTTTGAAAAAGCCGCCTTCGGGCGGCTTTTTTTATGCCCGCGCGCGCCGGGCATAAAAAAGAGGGCGCTTGGCCCTCTCTGCTTGCTTGATCCGTCCCTTTCGGCGTTCGCTCAGCGCGTGTAATCGCCGCTCGCTTCCGGCTGGAACACGATTTCCGCGACCTTCATGGTCTTGTCCGCGCCGTTCGGCAGCGTGATTTTCACGAGTTCGCCGTGCTGCGCGCCCAGCAATGCCATGCCGACGGGCGTAAACACGTTCAGGCGGCCTGCTTCGAGGTTGGCGGCGTCAGGGTACACGATGGTCCAGGTCATGCTGTCCTGGGTCGTTTCGTCGGTCAAGGTGATCTGCGAATTCATCGTCACGATGGTCGGCTTGATCGCGCTCGGCTGGACGATGTCCGCGCGTTCGAGCAGCGCGTCCAGCATGTCCTGGAAACGGGGTTGGTGTTCGGCGTGCTTTTCGAGGCGGGCGACGTCGAGTTCGGTCAGTTGGCAGATGCGTTTTTTCATGTCGGTTCTCCAATGGATCGGCAAAGGCGGATAAGGCAGGCCAGCGAGGATCGCCCGGAGCCTGACCGACGCGGCTCCGGTTCAGGGGAGAGGGCTGTCAGGTCGGGCGCCGGGCTGCGGCGAGCGGTGCCGGGGCCGTGTGTCGAAAACGGGGATGCGCGAGCGCGCACGCGCGCGCCGCGCCAGGCGGGCGCGGCTGGAAGGCGTGTGCGGGTGGGGTGCGCATGAGCGAAGCCGTTAAGTTGTAAGGCAGATGATCCTTACGACTATACAACATCTCGGGCGGGCACGGCGCCTCGACACCTCCTCCAGCTTTCATATTGTTGCCAAAATGAATTAATTGAAGGGGCTATATACCGAGTGTGGCGATTTATATTTGCCACTGGTGCAACAGTCTATGTCGAAACTAGGGGTTTCCCCTTGATCGTGCGCTGACTAGACTCAACTCAATCGCTTCAGACATTGGTGCCCGGGGCGAGGTCAATACAAGATCACGGAGGGAATTACCATGAAGTCATTCGTCTATGCCGCCGTTGCCGCCTCGATCCTTGCCGCGCCGCTCGCGGCGTTCGCCCAGTCGGACACGCAGCAGCCCGTCACCCGCGCGGAAGTGCGCGCCGACCTGATCCAGCTGGAGCAGAAGGGTTATCGGCCCGAAGCCAGCGATTCGCAGTATCCCGACAACATCCAGGCCGCGGAGCGGCGCGCGCAGTCGGCGCCGCAGACCCTGACCCACGCCGACACCAGCGGCTATGGCGTGCAGCCGGTCAACGAGACGCAATCCGGCCGTCGCATCGTCGTGGCGCCCAGCTCGCCGAACTCGATCTACTTCGGTCATTGAGATAGCGGCCGGGCGAGCGCGGTCCGACGCCCGCCCGCGTGCGATCCGCGCAGCCGACGGCTGCACGGATGCGCGAATCCGATAACGGAACCTCCGTCGCCGCATTCCGGCGGCTTTGCCCAGACGCCCTGCGTTTGGGCATTTTTTGCGGAATGCGGCGGACTTACTCGGTCGACGACGTGGCCGGCGTGCCGTGGATGTAGTGTTCGAGCTGGCTGATCGTGAACTGCTGGTCGGCGATCACGCTTTTCACGAGATCGCCGATCGAGACGAGGCCGACGAGCTTGCCCTGATCGATCACGGGCAGGTGGCGCATCCGATGCGTGGTCATCAATGCCATGCATTCGTCGGAGGTCTGCGACGGTTCGACGTAGCGCACCTTGGCCGTCATGATCTCCTCGACGCGCGTGGCCTTCGACGAGCGGTCGAGCAACACGACCTTGCGCGCGTAATCGCGTTCCGTGACGATGCCGGCGATGTCGTCGCCGTCGACGACGAGCAGCGCGCCGATCCCTTTCTCCGCCATCAGCTTGATCGCGTCGTAGACCGAGGCCGTTTTCGCGACGAGGTGGATCGTGTTGCCGTGATCAGGCTTGGATTTGAGAATCTGTGCGACGGTGGTGCTCATACGCTGTCTCCATTAGGCTGGGTGGGCGCGTCGCGTATCCGCGTCGGCAAGTCAAGTATAGATCCACATACGGCGCGGGCGCAGTCTGGGCAAGAGATTGACGGTAAAATCTGCCGGGCTACCATACAGAACAAGATCACTCAGATCACACTTTAAAGTTCATTCGCTCCATGCATTCGCTGACGCCTCCGACTTCCCCGTCGCCCCAACCCGCTGCCGCGCCCGCCGACGAGTGCGTGGCGCTCATCGCCACGGCCACGCTGCCGACCCGCTACGGAACCTTCACGTCGTATGCGTTCCGGGTCGACGGCAGCGAGGCCGAACATCTGGCGCTGGTGATGGGCGACGTCGCCGGGCAGTCGTCCGTGCTCACCCGGCTGCATTCCGAGTGCCTGACGGGCGACGTATTCGGTTCGTATCGCTGCGATTGCGGTGAACAGCTCGACCTCGCGCTGCGCTACATCGCGGCCGAGGGGCGCGGCGTGCTCTTGTACCTGCGCGGCCACGAAGGGCGCGGCATCGGCCTGAGCAACAAGATCCGCGCCTATGCGCTGCAGGAGCAGGGGCGCGACACGGTCGAGGCGAACCTCGATCTCGGCTTGCCGGACGATGCGCGCGAATACGATTCCGCGGCCGCGATCCTGCGGATCCTGAAGGTCACGTCCGTGCGCTTGATGAGCAATAACCCGAACAAGTTCGATACGCTGGCGAGGCACGGGATTCCCGTCTGCGAACGGGTTGCGCTCGCGGTGCCCGTGCGCGAGGAAAACGAGCGCTACATCCGCACCAAGCAAAGCAAGTTCGGGCACTACCTCAACGAGAACGAATAAGCGGTTTACCCGCCCAGCTGGCCCGCGCGCCGTACCTGGTACGGCCCGAAGCGCTCCTGCGCGATCGGCAGGCCGAAGCGGCGCCGCATCTCGGCCTGGATCCAGTCGCAGGCATATTGCGCGCAGTCGGTGAGCACGTGGCGGTCGGCATGGCCGTCGATGTCGTACACGAACCGCACGCCGACCTCGTCGTCGCTCAGGCAGCGTTCCAGCTGGTTCAGGTGCAGGCGCGGCGCGCGCGTCTGGGCGAGCGCGCGCAGCTCGTCGAAGTGGTACTCGAGCCAGTCGGCGAAAAACAGCGCGTCGCCGCGATCCGCGAGCCGGAACGCCGCGCTGCGCGACAGGCGCATGCCCGGCTCGGCCGTCGGCGGCGCGGCCGTGGGATGTTGCGTCGCCTCAGGTGCTGCGTCGCGGCTGGTCGGCGCGAGCGGCGGCTCGGCCGGGCGCAGCTGGCGGTGCGTGCGCAGCGCGTGCCAGAACAACGTGTCGCCGTGCGCGGTCGAGGGGTGCATCGTCAGGTCGTGCTCGTCCGCGCCGAGCATCTCGGCCTGGCGGATCACGAGGCGCAGCGTGCACAGCGGCGCTTCACCGGAAAACAGCGTCGCGGCGCGCGGCAGGCCCCACGGCTGGGGCAAGGGCGCGTGCGCGCGGAACACGAGCCCGTGCCGGTCGATGCGGGCGAGCGGCAGGCGATTGGCGAAGCCGGGGTAGGCGACGGCGATGCGGGTGCCAGGATCGCTGTCGAGCCCGGGCATCATCGCGCGGAACAGCGACGAATGATCCATCGAAAATCCTTCAGAAGCGGGCAGGGGCAAGTCGGCCGGCGTGCTCACGCGGCCGCGGCGGGCGGCGCGCAGAGTTCCGGGTCCAGGTCGAGGGCGGCCAGGGTCTGGCGATCGAGATCGATCCAGCAGGCGACCACCATGCGGCCGTCGATCGACTGCGCGGGGCCGGCCCGGTGGGCGTGCACGCCGATCCGGCGGAACAGGCGCTCCATGCTCATGAAGGTCACCCCGATCAGTTGCCGCGCGCCGCGCCGCGCCGCGCACTCGACCACCGCGGCCAGCATCGGTTTCACCGCCCACATGAGATTGCCCGCGTGCGCGGGATCGTCGGTGTTCGCGGCGAAGCGCGACAATTCCCACACTGCGGTCGATTGCGGCGCCGGCATGTCGGCGGCGAGCAGGTCCGGGAACAGTTCCTTCAGCAGGTACGGGCGGGTCGTCGGCAAGAGCCGCGCGCAGCCGCAGATGCTGCCGGCTTCGTCGCGCGCGAACACATAAACAGTATCATCGCGATCATACTGATCCCGCTCGAATGCTTCGTCCGCCGACGGCAGCTTCCAGCCCAGTTGCTCGACGAAGATCCGGTGTCGATATAGGCCCAGATCAGCGGCTAGATCGCTGGGTAGGCGGCCGTCGCCGTGAACGAAAGTCTGCATGATGTCCTCGTGTTTATGCTTTTGGATGGGCGCATTACATCGCGCGCCCCGAGGACAAGTAACTGTCAACCCTTACAGGATGAATTTGTACGAAACAAGACCGTTGCCGGGGTTGTCGCTGTAAGATTCAGATTGAAAAGATCGGATTATTTGCTTATAAATCAGCAATGTTTCGGACGATTGGAAACGCGCGGCCTGAGCGCGCGTCACTGCAGGGTGGAGCCGGTGCGATAAGCGTCGAATTGACCGAGGGCGGCCGCGGCGACGGCGGACGGCCAGTTGAGCTGGGCGAGGCGGCGTGACAGGGCTGCCGCCGTCGGCTCCATGCCGATGTCGGCGCCGAGGCGGTCGACGCCCATCACGTTGCTGCGCACGTCGCCCCAAGCGATGACGAGCGCACCCGTGGTACTGTCGATGTACCAATCCCAGCCGACCGTGATGTGTGCTGCACCCGCTCGCAGCGCGCGTTCCCATTCGGTGTAGCCGGCGAGGCGCGCGTCGATCGACGAGGTGCGCAGTTCGACCAGCAGCGAGGGATCGAGGCCGGACGAGACATGGACGAGCGGCAACTCGGCGAGCGTATGCAGCGGCACGCGCACGTAGCCGTCGGCGGATGGGCCGCAGAAGCGATGAAGCAGTGGTGAATTCATGCGCGGAATGTATCAGTCCGCGGGCAGGCTGAAACCTAGCAAGTATGACAGCGTGAAGTTGTCGGAGATCAAATGGAACTGCGCTGGCAAGATGCCTATCAACAATTTAGCGCTGCGGAAAACGAGCAGCAGCTGTTTCAACTCATCGCGGCCTATACCAAGCGTCTAGGCTTCGAGTATTGCTGCTATGGGATCCGGGTGCCGCTGCCGGTGTCGAAGCCGGCCGTCGCGATCTTCGACACCTATCCCGAAGGTTGGATGGCGCGCTATCAGGAGATGTCGTATCTCGACATCGACTCGACCGTGCGCGAAGGCGCGCGCACCACCAACATGATCGTCTGGCCCGACGCGGACACCGCCGACCAGCCGCGCCTGTGGAACGATGCGCGCGAGCATGGGCTGGCCGTCGGCGTCGCGCAGTCGAGTTGGGCCGCGCGCGGCGTGTTCGGTCTGCTGACGATCGCGCGCCATGCGGATCGGCTCACGCCCGCCGAAATCAACATGCTGACCTTGCAGACCAACTGGCTCGCGAACCTGTCGCACTCGCTGATGAGCCGCTTCCTGGTGCCGAAGCTCGCGCCGGAGGCGAGCGTCACGCTGACCCAGCGCGAGCGCGAGGTCCTGTGCTGGACGGGCGAAGGCAAGACCGCGTGCGAGATCGGCCAGATCCTGAGCATCTCCGAGCGCACGGTGAACTTCCACGTCAACAACATCCTCGACAAGCTCGCCGCGACCAACAAGGTGCAGGCCGTCGTCAAGGCGATCGCGATGGGCCTGATCGAGGCGCCGTGAGGCTGCGCGCCGCGCGCTCGCCGCGCGGCGTCATTCCATCAGCGGTTCGGCTTCCCGGGCGGTCCAGCTGACGCTCGAGATGCTCTTCTCCATGCTCATCCGGCTCGCGATCTGTTCGAGCTTCTGCTGATCCTTCGGGTGCAGCTTGAGCGTCGCGGTCACCTTGATCCGCTCGGGCTGCTCGGGCACGTCCTCGCTCGTCAGGCTCTGGAACGACAGCGGCTTCGCGTACATCGAGTTCGACAGCAGTGTCCGGATATGCACTTCGTCGGACGCGAGGCAGATCGCCGTGATCTGGTATTCGCGCACCAGGTCCGCGTTGGAGACGGGCGTCGAGTTGATCGCCTGGCTCACGCCGCGCAGCAGCGTATTGGTGAGCAGTACGACGCCGGTGCCGGCGATGGCCGGCAGGAAGTGGCCGGAGCCCGACAGCACGCCGACCGCGGCCGAGCACCACAGGGTCGCCGCCGTGTTGATGCCCTGGATGGAGCCTTTGTCGCGCATGATCACGCCGCCGCCGAGGAAGCCGACGCCGGACACCACATAGGCCGCGATCTGCGTGACGCCGGCGATGCCGTTGCCGGTCAGGACGCCGAGCGTGACGAACAGGCATGCGCCGCTCGTGACGAGCGTGATCGTGCGCAGGCCGGCGGTGCGCTGGCGCATCTGCCGCTCCAGGCCGATCGCGACGCCGCAGGCGAACGCGGTGAAAAGACGAAGTGCGAAATCGAGAGTCATAGTTGTCCTGCCGTACATGTGACGTCGCCGTTTCCCAGCAACCGGCGGCGCGGGGGCTCGCGCATCGACGTCCTCGCGAGCAATGTACCGCGTGGACGGGTCAGGTTGTGTGAAACGGAGGGAGCACGCGCCGCGCGCACGGAACGCGGGCGGCGGCAGCGCGGCGGCTGCGGCAGGCGGGCGTTCAGGCGGCGAAGCGTGTGGGCGTTGCGCTGCTACTGTCCACGACGATTCCTGAATGATTGAATGGCCGGCATTCTAGGGGCGACCCGTCGCGGCCGTCAACCCGCGCGGCTGGCTGCGCGGCCGCATACGGGAAAGGGACGCGTGCCTCGCGCCCGCGTGAGCGGCGGGATGGATTCAGGCGCCGGGCGCGCGCACCAGCCGCACCCGGGTGATCTCGGACGGCGCGCCGAAGCGCTTCGGCGGCCCCCAGTAGCCGGTGCCGCGGCTCGTGTAGACCCACAGCCCGTTCAGTCGCGCGAGCCCGGCCGTGAACGGCTGCTGCAGCCGCACGAAGAAATTCCACGGGAAGAACTGGCCGCCGTGCGTATGCCCCGACAGTTGCAGCGTGAAGCCGGCGTCCGCCGCCGCATCGGCGCTGCGCGGCTGATGGGCGAGCAGCACGCGGATCCGGATGTCGGCGGGCGCGCCCGCGAGCGCCGCGTCCGGGTCGCTGCGATGGGCGGGATCGAAGTGGCCCGCCGAATAGTCGGTGACGCCCGCGATCACGAGCTGGCCGTCGCCGTGGACGAGGGTGCGATGCTCGTTGAGCAGCACGTCGAGCCCCAGCCGCCGGAATTCCGCGATCCACGCGTCGGCGCCCGAGTAGTACTCGTGGTTGCCGGTGACCACGTACGCGCCGTGCCGCGCGCGCAGCGCGCCGAGCGGGGCGGCGTGATGCGCGAGCTGCTCGACCGCGCCGTCGACGACGTCGCCCGTCACGGCGATCAGGTCCGGCTGAAGCCGGTTGACCGCCTCGACGATCGCCTCGACATAGCCGCGCTTGATCGTCGGCCCGACGTGGATGTCGCTGATCTGCACGATCGTGAAACCGTCGAGCGCGGCGGGCAGGCCGTCGATCGGCACGTCGACGTCGACCACGCGCGCGCGGCGGCGTGCGTTGACGAAGCCGATCGCGCTGACCGCCAGCGCCGCGAGCGGCACGCCTGTCGCGGTGGCGGCGCGCCAATGCGCGAATGCGAGCGTGCCGGGCGCGAACGTGTCGACCGTCAGCAGCGACGCGAGCAGCACGTCGCGCGCCAGCGTCAGCACCAGCAGCGAGGAGAAGAAACCCATCGCGAGCAGGCCGATCCAGGCGACGCGATCGCCGAGCGGCTGGCGCTCGAAGGTGCGCGACAGCATGCCGAGCGGGATCAGGAAGCACGACGCGACGAGCCACAGCGCGGCGCCCCAGCGCGCGGCGGGCGCGGCCAGGTCGGGAATCAGGCGGAAACCGACATAGGCGTGCAGCAGCACGCCGATGACGGTCAGCCGGAGCAGGAAGGCGGAAATGCGGCGCATGGGGAGACCGGCAAGGGAGGCGCCGGACGTGCCGGCGCGGGAGGGCGGAACGCTTACTCGATGCGCGCGATGTCGTCGAAATCGAAGCGCGGGCTGCGCGGGAACAGGCCCTTCGGATCGCCGTAGCCGAGATTGACGAGGAAATTCGCCTTGATCGACGTGCCGGCGAAGAACGCGGCGTCGACCTGCGCGGGATCGAAGCCCGACATCGGCCCGGCGTCGAGGCCGAGCGCGCGCGCGGCGAGGATCAGATACGCGCCTTGCAGCGAGGCGTTGCGAAACGCGGTGGCCTCGATCAGCGCCGGGTTGCCCGCGAACCAGCTGCGCGCATCCGCATGCGGGAACAGGCGCGGCAGGTGTTCGTAGAACGCGAGGTCCATGCCGACGATCACGGTGACGGGCGCGGCCATCGTCTTCTCGAGATTGCCTTCCGAGAGCGCGGGCTTGAGCTTCGCCTTCGCTTCGGGGGACTTCACGAACACGAACCGGGCCGGGCTCGCGTTGGCGGAAGTCGGGCCGTACTTGACGAGATCGACCAGCTCGCGCAGCAGGGCGTCGTCGACGGGCTTCGGCTGCCACGCGTTATGGGTGCGTGCGGTGCGGAACAGTTGATCGAGGGCGGAGGCGGAAAGCGTCATGGTGGATCCGGATGAAAGCGCAAGCGGCGTGCCGCCGTGCGGCTAGAATTTCAAAAAGGGCCGGCGACGCGCCCGGAGCTGTCTCTTCTCCACACCTGACGCTGCCGACGATCGGCGG
>NZ_JBXAPG010000008.1:0-36356 GCF_058803765.1 Burkholderia sp. GW821-FHT14F03 | reverse complement strand
GCCCGGAGGCCGGGCGCGTCGCCATGCCGCGATGATAGCTGGATGCGGAGAGTTTGACCGATGATGCCCGATTTGTTCGACGACGTGCCGCTGCCGGACGTCGACTGGCGGCCCGGCTGGATCGGGCCCGAGGCGGCCGGCGCGTGGCTCGCGCGCCTGATCGCCGAGCCGGTCTGGCGCCAGGATATGATCCGCACGCCGCGCGGCCGGCTGCCGCTGCCGCGCCTGACCGCGTGGCAGGGCGAGGCCGATGCGGTCTATGTGTATTCCGGCATCCGCAACGTGCCCGCGGCGTGGACGCCCGCGGTGCGCGCGCTGCGCGACGCCGCCGAGGTGGCCTGCGGCGCGCGCTTCAACAGCGTGCTGCTGAACCGTTACCGGAGCGGCGCCGACGGGATGGGCTGGCACGCGGACAACGAGCCGGAGCTGGGCGGCGAGCCCGTGATCGCCTCGCTGAGCTTCGGCGCGACGCGCCGCTTCGATCTGCGGCACAACGCGACGGGCGTCGTGCATGCGTACCGGATGACGAGCGGCAGCCTGCTTGTGATGCGCGGCCGCACCCAGGCGGAATGGCGTCATCGCGTGCCGAAGGAGCCGGCCGTGCAGGGCGAGCGGATCAATCTCACGTTCCGCTGGGTGACGCCGCGTGGGGTTGCGGCGGGGCGCGACGCCGCGTGAGCCGGCCGCGGGGCGGCGGGTGCTTCGCGTTATGATTCGGGTTGTTTTCCGTCACTTTCAGCTGCCATGGCTAAACCAACGACCACCGTCGCCGCGAAGCGGGGCGCCGCTTCCGCGCGCCCGCAGGCGGACGTCGCGCCCGCGGCGTCGGACAGCGACGATGGCGACGCCGCGAGCGGCGCCGCCGCCTATCTCGTTCCGGGGCTCGAGCGCGGCTTGCGGATCCTTGCCGAGTTCTCGGCGCGCGAGCCCGTGCTGGGCGCGCCTGAACTGTCGAAGCGGATCGGCATCCCGCGCACGACCACCTTTCGCTTGCTGCAAACCCTCGAGGCGCTCGGCTTTCTCGAACGCGTGAACGGCGACCGCCATTTCCGGCTCGGCGTGGGCGTGCTGCGGCTCGGCTTCGAATACCTGAATTCGCTCGAACTGACCGACCTCGGCGGGCCGGTGCTCGAACGTCTGCGCGAGGCGACGCAACTGTCCACCCATCTGCTGATCCGCGACCGGCGTGACGTGGTGTTCGTCGCGAAGGCGCAGAGCCATGCGTCGATGTTCGGTTCGGTGAAGGTGCATGTCGGGACCCGGCTGCCCGCGCACGCGACCGTGCACGGCCACGTGCTGATGGGCGATCTCACGCGCGACGCGATGCGCCAGCTGTATCCGGAGAAGCGGCTCGACGCATTCACCGAGCACACGCCCGCGACGATCGACGAGCTGTACGAGCGCGTGCGCCACTACGCGCGGCTCGGCTACGCGATCAGCGAAGGCGCGTTCGAGAGCGGCATCTCCGCCGTGACCGCGCCGGTGCGCGACCATTCGGGGTCGATCGTCGCCGCGATCACGGCGACCGTGCCGCGCTCCGAAATCGGCGGCGCGGGCGAGAAGGAGCGGCTCGTCGAGGCCGTGTGCGGCGCGGCCGTCGACCTGTCGCTGCGGCTCAACTATCGCCCGCTCGACACCGATCCGACCGTCGCGCACGCGCGGCACAAGGTCGCGATGGTGTGATGGTGTGATGTGCCCGGGACGCCGCGCGCGCGGCGAGGCGCTCCTCGGCGGTCCGGATCCACAATCAGCAGACGGCGCGCTACCTGGCCCAGGAAGCGACGGTGCGCGTGCGCGTTGCGCGCCCATGCTGGCGCACTTGCTCTCGGAGGTGCGCGTGTATATCCGCGGCAATGACGATTGGCGCTTCGGTTCGCCGCGTTGCGAGGCGGTCAAGCGCCACGACTTTTCGCGGGCGCTGGGTCCAGGTCGGGTCGGCAAGGCGATATGACGGCCTCGCAACGGATCACCGGGGCGCGTTTCATGGTTTCGCGGTCGGCTTTGCCGTGCGCGTTCGCCGCACCGGTCCCGCTTCAGGTCCCTTGGCTTTTCATGCGCGGGAGCGCCTCGCGCGCGCAATGCCGATGCGCATCATGCGCCACGGCGATCGCCGCATGCCGCGCGGGCGGGCAGGGATCGCCGTGGCAGGCGCGCGCAGTCAGAACGAGTGGTGAATGCCCGTCAACAGGATCACCTGATTCGCCGAGCCCGACACGCCCGCGGTGAAGAACGCGGCCTGCGCGCCGCCGTTGCCGCGCTCGTACAGCACGTTCGCATACAGCTGGGTGCTTTTCGACAGCGCGTAGATGTCGCCGAGTTCGAATTGCGTCCAGCGCCGCCCCGCGAGCGTCGAGGTGGCCGCGCCGCCCGCCAGCGTATTGGCGGCCGTGATCCGGTAGTTCGCGCCGGCGTCGTAGCTCTGGAACGTGTCGGACTGGCCGTTCGACCGCATCGTCGTGCGCGTGTACAGCGCATGCACGAGCAGGTCGCCGAACGCGTAGGAGGCGCCCACCCCCATGTTTTCCACCTTGTCCGCGAGATAGCCGTTCGCGGTGTTCTGTCCTTGGAAGCTCGTGATCCCGGTCTGGCTGATCAGCAGCGAGCGGTTGTGCTCGTTCGAGTACACGGCGGCGGCCTGCAATGGGCCGTTCGCGTACCGCAGCCCGACGCCGAACGAGCGCCCGGTCGCGAAGTTCGTCGTGTTGCCGAGCGCGAGCATCGCGGCGGCGGTGAACCCGGCGAAGGTCGGCGAACGGTACTTGATCGCGTTGTTGTACGGCACGTTGCCGGTCGCGGCGAGACCGTCGAGGTTGCCCGGGTGGAATGCATACCAGCTCATGGCCAGGTACGCGGTGCCGAGCGGATCGAGCCAGTCGAAATTGAGCGGCGTCTGACGCCCCAGCGTGAGCGTGCCGTAGCGCTCGGACTCCACGCCGACGTAGGCGGCGCGGTTCCACAGCGTGTTCGCGGTCGCCAGTTGCCCGTTGTTCGTGTAGAAGCCGTTCTCCAGCTGGAACACCGCTGCGAGCCCCCCGCCGAGATCCTCGCGTCCCTTCAGGCCCCACCGGTCGGGCTGGGTGTTGCCCTGGATCATCAGCCACTTCGCGCTGCCACCGGCGTTGTTCACGTAGGCGACGCCCGCGTCGAGGCTGCCGTACAGCGTCACGCTGCTTTGCGCTTGCGCGCCCGTGATGGCGCCCGCGCTCAGCAGGACCGCCCATGCATGCTTGACCATTTGATCTCCTGACCTGTGTTCCTGGTGGACGCGGGCGGTTCCCGCGCGCCGGTCGGCCCGCCCGGCGCGTCGCCGCCGCATGGTTCGGGTCTTCTGTTTGTTCCATATATGGAACTTTGTGCCCTGTATGGGACGAAGTATAAAAGCGGTCTTCGCGTGGAAAAAAATAAATCGGCGGCGCGGTACAGCAGGGAAATCCCGCGTGCCGATGTCGCCTGATATGAAGAAATCAGCCTGGAATATGTGACATATCGCCTGTGTGCCGATCCCGGCATGGCTCCCGCCTTCAGCCGTTCGGTGTTTTCCCTAGGGCTCCATGCTTTTTATTTTTCTGTGTCGAGCCCAGTCCTATAATCACCATCCATAAACCGATGTTCCTTGTATGGAACAAATTGTGATGTCGATCTTCTGAAGGAAGGGTTGAGATGTCTGAACAATGGGTTTGCGCCGGACATGCCGGCGCGCTGTCCGCGGATGCGCCGATCGAGTTCAAGCGGACCGACGGCGTCGAGGTCGGGATCTACCGCGTTGGCGACGACGTCTACGCGCTCGAGAACGTCTGTCCGCATGCGTACGCGCTGCTCACGCAGGGCTTCGTCGATGACGGCACGATCGAGTGCCCGCTGCACGAGGCGGTGTTCGATATCCGCACCGGCGCGTGCCTGAAGGGGCCGGGCGGACGCGCGCTGAAGACCTATGCGGTCCGGCTCGCCGGCGACGAAATTCAGATCAAGGTGGAATGACATGAGCGAGACGACGCTGAACTTCAACCCCCATCTGCAGCCGTGGCGCGCGCCGGAACCGAACAACGTGGCGGGCAAGGGGCAGATCGAGGCGCCCGGCGCGGCGCCGAACCAGGTCTGGCAAACCCGCGGCGCGGAGCCCACCCGCTACGAGAACGACCTGGGCGACGCGCTCGAGCGCGTGTTCGACGGCGGCGCCACCGAGCTGGAGGACGTGATCGACGGCCTGAACCGGCTCGGCAGCCGCGCGCCCGACGGCGCGGCGTGGACCGTCGAGCGTTTCCGCGCGGCGCTGGCCGCGCTGGGCGCGTGACGGCGCGGCCGCCGAGCGCCGTTTCCCCTGAACACCGGAGTCCCCCAATCATGACGTCCCCCGTCCAGCCGTCCACGCACGGCGATCCGATCCGCGACTATCTCGACCGCGGCATCCGCAACTACTGGTATCCCGTCGCGCCGAGCTGGCAGGTGTCGAACGCACCCGTCGGCCTGACCCGCCTGTGCGAGCAGATCGTGCTGTGGCGCGATCAGGCGGGCCGCGTCCATGCGCTCGAGGATCGCTGCCCGCATCGCGGCGCGCGCCTGTCGCTCGGCTGGAACCTCGGCGAGCGCGTCGCGTGCTGGTATCACGGCATCGAGGTGGACGGCGCCGGGACGGTCGCGCGCGTGCCCGCCGTCGCGAACTGTCCGCTCGAAGGGCAGGCCTGCGTGAAGTCGTATCCGGTCGAGGAGCGCGCGGGCGCGATCTTCGTCTGGTTCGGCGACGATGCGCATCGCGAGCCCGCGCCGCTGCGCCTGCCGGACGAACTGGTCGCCCCCGAGTACGCGCAGTTCCTGTGCGTGTCGAACTGGCGCTGCAACTACCAGTACGCGATCGACAACGTGATGGACCCGATGCACGGCGCCTATCTGCACGCGGCGTCCCACTCGATGGCCGAGGGCGACAAGCAGGCGGACATGCGCGTGCGCAAGACCGACACGGGCCTGATGTTCGAGAAGGTCAACCAGCGCGACGTGAACTTCGACTGGGTCGAATTGGGCGAGACCGGCTGCGTGTGGCTGCGGCTCGAAATTCCCTACCGGCAGAAGTTCGGCCCGGGCGGCAACTTCGGCATCGTCGGCTTCGCGACGCCGGTCGATCGCGACCACTGCCAGGTGTATTTCTGGCGCACCCGCAAGGTGAGCGGCTGGCAGCGCGACGTCTGGCGCTTTCTGTATCGCAACCGCCTCGAAGGGCTGCACTGGGCGGTGCTCGAACAGGACCGTTACGTGCTCGAAAGCCTCGCGCCGGACGCGCGCGATCACGAATACCTGTACCAGCACGACATCGGCATCACGCGCGTGCGGCGACTGTTGCGGCAGCGCGCGCAGGAACACCTGGCCGCGCTCGACGCGCGGCGCGCGGCGACGGAGCCCGCCCATGACTGAGCGCATGCAGACGGTGGCGCTCGACGGGCGTCGCGTCCTCGTGACGGGCGGCGCGCGCGGACTCGGCGCGGCGTTCGTCGAGGCGCTGACGGCGGCCGGCGCGCGCGTCGTGTTCGGCGACCTGCTCGACGCGCAGGGGCAGGCGCTGGCGGAGCGGCTCGCGGCGCAGGGGCGCGACGCGCAATACGTCGGCGTCGACCTGATGGACCCGGCGAGCATCCGCGCCTTCGTCGCCGAAGGCGCGCGGCGGCTCGGCGGCCTCGACGGGCTGATCAACAACGCGGCCGTGACCCACTCGGGCGGCCGGCTCGCGACCGAGCTGGACGTCGCGACCTGGGATGCGGTGATGGACGTCAACGTGCGCGGCCTGTGGCTCGCGAGCGTCGCCGCCTATCCGCACCTCGCGGCCTCGGGGCGCGGCGCGATCGTCAATCTCGCCTCCGACACCGCGCTGTGGGGCGCGCCGAAGCTGCTCGCGTACGTCGCGAGCAAGGGCGCGGTGATCGCGCTGACCCATGCGCTCGCGCGCGAATTCGGCGGCGCGGGCGTGACCGTCAATGCGATCGCGCCGGGCCTGACCGAGGTCGAGGCGACCGCCTATGTCCCGGCCGAGCGGCATGCGTACTACCGGCAGGGCCGCGCGTTGCCGCGCGCGCAAACCACCGACGACACGACGGGGCCGGTGCTGTTCCTGCTGTCCGACGCCGCGCGCTTCGTGACAGGCCAACTGCTGCCGGTGAACGGCGGCTTCGTGATGCATTGACCCTGCTTGACCGACTAGGAGATGACGATGGTGGAAGCCGATATCGAACGCAAATCATGGAGCCAGCCGGCGGGCGCGAGCTTCGCCGATTGGATGGAAGGGCGCGTCGCGCGCTTGCAGACGCGCCGCTACGACTGGGACGCGCTCAAGTTCCAGGCCGACTTCGATCCGAAGTACCGGCGCGCGCAGATGCGCTACGTCGGCACGGGCGGCACGGGCGTCGCGAAGGACGCCAACACGGTGCCGGCCGGCCAGTTCACGTTCTCGACGATGGTGATTCCGGCCGGCAACGTCGGCCCGAGCCATATCCACGTCGACGTCGAGGAGATCTTCTTCGTGCTGCGCGGGCGCATCAAGGTGGTCTGCGAGCGCGACGGCGAAACCTGGGAAGCGACGCTCGGCGAACGCGACCTGATCTCGGTGCCGCCCGGCGTTTATCGGACCGAGATCAACGTCGGCGAGGAGGACGCGCTGATGTGCGTGATGCTCGGCTCGCCCGCGCCGATCACGCCGACGTATCCGCCCGATTCGCCGCTCGCGAAGCTCAAGCGCTGAACCACGGATGAACCACGCCATGAGCATGATCGATACGGAACCCGCCGGGCGCGACGCCGTCGCCTCGTTCCACGCGCGGCTCGCCTGCTGCCCGGAGCGGCGCGTGCAGGCCGGCGCGGCCGGCGTGATCGGCTATCGCGAGGCGGGCGCGGCCGCGGGCGGCCTGCCGGTGGTGCTGTTGCACGGCATCGGGTCGGGCGCGGCGTCGTGGGTTCGGCAGCTCGACGCGCTGGGCGCGGCGCGGCGCACGCTGGCCTGGGATGCGCCCGGCTATCTCGCGTCGACGCCGGTGAGCGCCGCATCGCCGCTCGCCGCCGATTACGCGGCGGCGCTCGCGGCCTGGCTCGATGCGCTCGGGATCGGACGCTGCGTCCTGGTCGGTCATTCGCTCGGCGCGCTGGTCGCGGGCGGCTTCGCCCGCGCATGGCCCGGGCGGCTCGCCGGCCTGCTGCTGCTGTCGCCGGCGGGCGGCTATGGCGCCGCGCCGGCCGAGTTGCGCGTCGCGCGCCGCGACGCGCGGCTCGCGATGCTCGCGGAACTCGGCGCGCAGGGGCTGGCGGCGCGGCGCAGCGCGGCGATGCTGTCCGCGCACGCGGAGCCGGCCGCGCAGGACTGGGTGCGCTGGAACATGGCGCGCATCGCGCCCGGCGGTTATGCGCAGGCGACGCATCTGCTCGCGAACGCGGATCTGGTCGCGGATCTCGGCGGTTTCGGCGGCCGCGTGGCGGTTGCCGTCGGCGCGCTCGACACGATCACGCCGCCCGCCGCCTGCGAGCGCATCGCGGCGGCCGCGCGGGTCGGATTGCAGGTGATTCCCCAGGTCGGGCATGCGGGCTATGTCGAGGCGCCCAATGTCTACAGCGCGCTGATCGACGCATTCTGCCGCCAGTGTGAAGGCTCGGAGGCCGCATGAACGAACCCCGCGACGCCGCCGAGGCGAACTACATCGTGCCGGGGCTGGAACGTGGGCTGCGGTTGCTCGCGGAGTTCACGCCGCGCGAGCCGGTGCTCGGCGCGCCGGAGCTGTCGAAGCGGCTCGGCATTCCGCGCACGACCGTATTCCGCCTGCTGCAGACGCTCGAATCGCTGGGCTTTCTCGAACGCGTGGACCGGGACCGCAACTATCGGCTCGGCGTCGCGGTGCTGCGGCTCGGCTTCGAATACCTGAGTTCGCTGGAGCTGACCGATCTCGGCCTGCCGGTGATCGAGGGCCTGCGCGAGGCGACGGGCTTCACGACCCATATCGTGATCCGCGACGGCCGTGACGTCGTGTTCGTCGCGAAGGCGCAAAGCCTCGCGTCCGCGTTCAGCTCGGTGCGGGTCAATGCCGGCACGCGGCTGCCCGCGCACGCGACCACCCACGGCCATGTGCTGATGGGCGACCTGTCGCTCGACGCGCTGCGCGCGCTGTATCCGGAGCCGCGCCTCGAACGCGCGACGCCCCACACGCCGACCACGGTCGACGCGTTGTACGCGCTCGTGCGCGCCGACGCGGCGCGCGGCTACGGGCTCAGCCATTCATCGTTCGAACGCGGCATCTCGGTGATCACCGCGCCGGTGCGCAACGACACGGGAAAGATCGCCGCCTGCCTCGCGGTGACGGTCCCGCGCCCGGAGATCGACGCGACGCTGCTCGCCGACGGGCTCGTCGACAAGGTGCTGCGCGCGGCCGCCGAGCTGTCGCGGCGGCTCAACTACCGCTCCGATGAAGAGCATACCTATCTGAAGATCCTGGGGCTGCGATGATACAGATCGATTTGACCGGACAGGTCGCGGTGGTGACGGGCGGATCGTCCGGCATCGGTCTCGCGAGCGCCGACCTGTTCCTGGAGGCGGGCGCGTCGGTGGCGATCTGCGGCCGCGACGCCGAGCGGCTCGCGCGCGCGGAGGCGGCGCTTGGCGCGCGCTTCCCGGGCGCGGCGCTGCTCGCGCACCGCTGCGACGTGCTCGACGCCGAGGCGGTCGAGGGCTTCGCGCAGGCCGTGGCCGCGCGCTTCGGCCGCGCCGACATGCTGATCAACAACGCCGGGCAGGGCCGCGCGTCGACCTTCGCGGATACCAGCGACGCGGCCTGGCGCGAGGAACTGGAGCTGAAGTACTTCAGCATCATCCGCCCGACCCGCGCATTCCTGCCGCTGCTGCGCCGCGCGGCCGCGCCGTCGATCACCTGCGTGAATTCGCTGCTCGCGCTGCAGCCCGAGCCGCACATGGTCGCGACCTCGTCCGCGCGCGCGGGCGTGCTGAGTCTCGTGAAGTCCCTCGCGACCGAACTCGCGCCGCAGCGGATCCGGGTCAACTCGATCCTGATCGGCATCGTCGAATCGGGACAGTGGCGGCGGCGTCACGCGGCGCAGGCGCTGCCCGGCGAAAGCTGGGAGGCGTGGAGCGGCGCGCTCGCGCACGCGAAGCAGATCCCGCTCGACCGTTTCGGCCGGCCCGAGGAGGCCGCCCGCGCGCTTTTTCATCTTGCCACGCCGTGGTCGTCGTACACGACGGGCAGTCATCTCGATGTATCCGGAGGCCTTGCACGCCATGTCTAAGCAAACCAGAACCACGGTCGGCGAGCTGATCGCCGCCTTCCTCGAACGATGCGACGTCAAGACCGCGTTCGGCGTGATCTCGATTCACAACATGCCGATCCTCGATGCGATCCATTCGCGCGGCGCGATCCGCTATGTCGGCGCGCGCGGCGAGGCGGGCGCCGTCAACATGGCCGACGGCCTCGCGCGCGTGTCGGGCGGGCTCGGGGTCGCGTTCACGAGCACCGGCACCGCGGCGGGCAACGCAGCCGGCGCGATGGTCGAGGCGCTGACGGCCGGCACCGCGCTGCTGCACATCACCGGGCAGATCGAGACGCCGTTCCTCGACCAGGATCTCGCCTACATCCACGAAGCCCCTGATCAGCTCGCGATGCTCGGCGCCATCTCGAAGGCCGCCTATCGCGTGCGCACCGTCGAGACCGTGCTGCCGACCCTGCGCGAGGCGGTGCGCGTCGCGCGCACAGCGCCGAGCGGCCCGGTGTCGGTCGAGATCCCGATCGACATCCAGGCGGCCGAGATCGACTGGCCCGAGGATCTCGACCCGTTGCACGTCGCCGTGCGCGAACACGATCCGGCGAGCGCCGCCCGGCTCGCGGAGCACCTGTCGCGCGCGCGCCGGCCGCTGCTGTGGCTCGGCGGCGGCGCCCGCCATGCGCGCGCCGAGGTCGAGCGGCTCGTCGCGCTCGGGTTCGGCGTGGTGACGAGCGTGCAGGGGCGCGGCGTGCTGCCCGAGGATCATCCGGCGACGCTCGGCGCGTTCAACGTGCATCACGCGGTCGAGCGCTTCTATGGAACCTGCGACGCGCTCGTCGTGGTCGGCTCGCGGCTGCGCGGCAACGAAACGCTCAAATACCAGCTCGCGCTGCCGCAACCGTTGTACCGCATCGACGCCGACGCGCTCGCCGACAACCGCGGCTATCGCAATGCGCTGTTCGTGCACGGCGACGCGCAGCGCGTGCTGGGCGCGCTCGCCGACCAGCTCGAAGGCCGGCTCACGGTCGATCCGGCCTTCGCGGCCGATCTCGCGGCCGCGCGCGAGCAGGCGGCGGCCGAGGTCGCGCACGGGCTCGGGCCGTACCTCCAGCTGGTCGACACGCTGCAGCAGGCGGTCGGCCGCGATTACAACTGGGTGCGCGACGTGACGATCTCGAACAGCACCTGGGGCAACCGCCTGCTGAAGATCTTCGCGCCGCGCGCGGGCGTG
Source organism: Burkholderia sp. GW821-FHT14F03 (assembly GCF_058803765.1). Classification (NCBI taxonomy): domain Bacteria; kingdom Pseudomonadati; phylum Pseudomonadota; class Betaproteobacteria; order Burkholderiales; family Burkholderiaceae; genus Burkholderia; species Burkholderia sp. GW821-FHT14F03. The sequence goes on along the minus strand of NZ_JBXAPG010000008.1, from coordinate 25,891 downwards.
CACGCGCTGGGCGGCGGCATCGGCCAGGGCATGCAGATGGCGATCGGCGCGGCGCTCGCGGGCGTCGCGGGCAAGACGGTCTGCCTCGTCGGCGACGGCGGCCTGATGGTGAACGTGGGCGAGCTCGCGACCGCCGTGCAGGAGCAGGCGGACGTGGTGATCGTGCTGATGAACGATCAATGCTACGGCGTGATCCGCAACATCCAGGACGCCCACTACGGCGGCCGGCGCTGCTATGTCGACCTGCATCAGCCGGACTTCGCGCAGTTCTGCGCGAGCCTGCGGCTGCCGCATCACCGCGTGTCGTCGCTCGACCAGGCGGAACAGGCGGTGCGCGACGGTCTCGCGCGGCCGGGCCCGGTGCTCGTCGAGATCGACATGCTGTCGATCGGCGGCTTCGCGGCGACGTTCGCCGGGCCGCCCATCAAGGATGCCGTGCCGAAGGAGCGCCAGTATGCATGACGCACGCGTCGCGGGCCGCGCGCCCGTGGAAGTCGCGATGATCGGCTTCGGCGCGATCGGCGCGGCGGTCTACCGCGCGCTCGAACACGATGCCGCGCTGCGCATCGCCCATGTGATCGTGCCCGCGCAGCAGTGCGATGCGGTGCGCGCCGAGGTGGCGGCGGAAGTCGACGTGGTGTCGTCGGTGGCCGCGCTCGCGCGCCTGCCGTCGTATGCGCTCGAATGCGCGGGGCACGGCGCGCTCGTCGACCACGTCGCGCCGCTGCTCGGCGCGGGGGTGGATTGCGCGGTCGCGTCGATCGGCGCGCTGTCCGATCCGGCGCTGCTCGACGCGCTCAAGCAGGCCGCCGAGGCGGGCGGCGCGACGCTCACGCTGCTGTCGGGCGCGATCGGCGGCATCGACGCGCTGGCCGCGGCGCGCGAGGGCGGGCTCGACGACGTGCTGTACGTGGGCCGCAAGCCGCCCGTCGGCTGGCTCGGGACGCCCGCGGAAACGCAGTGCGACCTGCGCGCGCTGGACGCCGAGCGGGTGATTTTCGAGGGCAGCGCGCGCGACGCGGCGCGCTGCTATCCGAAGAACGCGAACGTGGCGGCGACCGTCGCGCTCGCCGGGCTCGGCCTCGATGCGACCCGCGTGCGGCTGATCGCCGATCCGGCCGTCACGCGCAACGTGCACCGGATCAGCGCGCGCGGCGCGTTCGGCGAGATGTCGCTCGAAATGAGCGGCAAGCCGCTGCCCGACAACCCGAAGACCTCCGCGCTGACCGCGTTCAGCGCGATTCGCGCGCTGCGCAACCGCGCCGCGCGCTGTGTGATCTGACCGGAGACGAATTTCCCCATGAGCGCATTCGAATCCCCGCTCGTCCCGACGGACGAGATCCTGGTCGGCGGCGTGTGGCGCCCCGGCGGCGGCGCGCCGACGCCGAGCGTGTACCCGGCCGATCAATCGCTGAACGCGACGATCCGGATGGCCGATGCGGCCGACGCGACGGAAGCGGTCGAGGCCGCCGACGCCGCCTGGCGGCGCGCCGACTGGGCGGGCCTGCGGCCGCACCAGCGCGCGGCCGTGCTGCAGCGGATCGCCGCGTCGATCGACATACACCACGAGGCACTCGCGCAATTGCAGCGGCGCGACAACGGCAAGCCGATCGCCGAGACGCGCGCGCTGGTGACGAGCGCGGCGAGCACCTTTCGCTACTTCGCCGCCTGCGCGGAGACGCTCGACGACGAACTGACGCCGCCGCGCGGCGACTACCTGACGATGAGCGTGCACGAGCCGCTCGGCGTGGTCGCGGCGATCACGCCGTGGAATTCGCCGATCGCCTCGGACGCGCAGAAGCTCGCGCCGGCGCTCGCTGCGGGCAACGCGGTGGTATTGAAGCCGGCCGAGGTCACGCCGCTCGCGTCGCTCGCGCTCGCGCGGCTGTGCGAACAGGCGGGCCTGCCGCGCGGCGTGTTGTCGGTGCTGCCGGGCAAGGGCTCGGTGGTCGGCGACGCGCTGGTGCGCCATCCGCTCGTGAAGAAAGTGTCGTTCACGGGCGGCACCGAGGTCGGGCGCGGCATCGCGCGGCTCGCGGCGCAGCGGCTGATTCCGGTGTCGCTCGAACTGGGCGGCAAGTCGCCCACCATCGTGTTCGACGACGCCGACCTCGACCACGCGGTCAACGGCGTGCTGTTCGGCATCTTCAGCTCGTCGGGCGAGTCGTGCATCGCGGGTTCGCGGCTGTTCGTGCAGCGCGGCATCCGTGAAGCCTTCGTCGCGCGGCTCGTCGAGCGGGCGCGCGCGCTGCGGGTCGGCGATCCGGCCAGCGAGCGCACCCAGATGGGGCCGCTCATCACGGCGGCGCATCGCGCGTCGATCGAGCGCTACGTCGCGCTCGGCAGGGAGGCCGGCGCGCGCGTGCTGTGCGGCGGCGAGCGTTTGACGGGCGAGGGCCGCGAGCAGGGCTTCTACTACCCGCCGACGATCCTCGACGGACTGACGAACCGCGCGGACGTGTGCCAGCAGGAGATTTTCGGCCCGGTGCTCGCGGTGCTGCCGTTCGACGACGAGGCATCGCTCGCGGCCGAGGCGAACGACAGTGTGTTCGGGCTCGCGGCGGGCATCTGGACCCGCGACTATCGGCGCGCGTGGCGCGTCGCGCGCGCGCTCGAGGCCGGCACGGTGTGGATCAACACCTACAAGCAGTTTTCGATCTCGACGCCGTTCGCGGGCTGGAAGGAGAGCGGCGTGGGGCGCGAGAAGGGCCGCCTCGGCCTGCGCGAGTATCAGCGCCAGAAGAGCCTCTACTGGGGGCTGAACGATGCGCCGCTGCCGTGGGCGAACTGAGCGCGGCGTCATGAGGATCATGCAATGAGCATACTTGGCATCGAACAGATCACCTACGGCGTCGCCGATCTCGCGGCCTGCCGGCGCTTCTTCGTGGACTGGGGCTTGCGCGAGGTCGCGGCCGACGCGCGCGAAGCCCGCTTCGAGACCCTGAACGGCTGCGCGGTGCGCGTCGTCGACGCGGCGGAGCCATCCTTGCCGCCGGCATTCGAGGCGGGGCCGACCCTGCGCGAAGTGACCTGGGGCGTCGCGACGGCGTCGGACCTGGATGCGCTGCGCGGCCGCTTCGCGGGCCAGCCCGGCCACTACGAAACCGACGAGGCGCTGGGCTGCCTCGATCCGAACGGCATGGCGATCCGCATCGAGGTGACGCGGCGGCGCGCGCTCGACCTGAAAGGCTCGCCGTCGAACGTCTGGGGCGACGCGCTGCGCATCGACCGGCCGAGCCCGATCTACGCGCGCGCCGAGCCGGTCGAGGTCGGGCATGTGGTGTTCTTCACCAACCGGCTCGCGGAGCAGGAGGCGTTCTATCACGCGCTGCTCGGCTTCGAGACGTCCGATCGCTATCCGGGGCGCGGCGTGTTCATGCGCTGCGCGCCGCACGGCGGCCATCACGACCTGTTCCTGCTCGCGCTGCCGGACGGGCGGCGCGGGCTCAATCACGTGGCGTTCACGGTGCGCGACATCCATGAGGTGTTCGGCGGCGGCATGCACATCAGCCGCTGCGGCTGGGAGACCCAGCTCGGGCCGGGGCGGCATCCGGTGTCGTCCGCGTATTTCTGGTACTTCCGCAATCCCGCCGGCGGCCTGATCGAGTACTACGCGGACGAGGACGTGCTGACGCCCGCGTGGCAGCCGCGCGAGTTCGAACCGGGGCCGACGGTGTTCGCCGAATGGGCGATCGACGGCGGGATCGACGGCCACACGCGCCGCCAGAAGCAGGCGGACGCGCCCGCGGGCGGCTTCATGACGGAGCGCAAGCATGACTGACATGACTGACACACCGGCACGGGAAGCCGCCGCGCCGCGCACGATCGTCGTGATCGGCGGCGGGCAGGCGGCCGGCTGCGCGATCCGGGCGCTGCGCGACGAAGGCTACGCGGGGCGCATCGTGATGATCGCCGAGGAAGTCCATGCGCCCTATGAACGGCCACCGCTGTCGAAGGCGGTGCTCGCGGGCGAGGCCGATGCCGCGTCGGTGCGGCTCATGCCGGCCGAGGCGTTCGACGCGCTCGACGTCGAGGCGTGGCAGCCCGCGCGCGCCGTCGCGCTCGATCGCGCGCGGCGCGTGGTGCGGACCGACACGGGGCGCGAGCTGGAATACGACCGTTTGTTGATCGCGACGGGCGGCGCCGCGCGCCGGCTGCCGGATGCTGTCGTCAGTACGCCGAACCTGTTCTACCTGCGCACGCTCGACGATGCCGCCGCGCTCGGCGAACGGCTGCGCGCGAGCCGGCGCGTGCTCGTGATCGGCGGCGGCTGGATCGGCCTCGAAGTCGCGGCGACGGCGCGCGGGCTTGGCGTCGAGGTGGTGGTGGCCGAGGGCGCGGCGAGGCTGTGCGCGCGGTCGGTGCCGGAGCCGGTGTCGGCGTTCCTGTCCGAGCTGCATCGCGCGCGCGGCGTCGAGCTGCGGCTCGGCGCGATGCTGACCGCGCTGGCGCCGCATCCCGACGACGCGGCGCGGGTGCGCGCGACCTTCGCGGACGGCAGCGTGGTCGACGCGGACTGCGCGGTGGCCGGCATCGGCCTTGCGCTCAACGTGGCGTTCGCGCGTGAGGCGGGGCTCGCGGTCGACGACGGGATCGTGGTCGACGCGTGCGGGACGACGAGCGATCCGGCGATCTTCGCGTGCGGCGACGTCGCGAACCACCCGAGCGCATGGCTCGGACGCCGGGTGCGGCTGGAGTCGTGGGCGAACGCGCAATACCAGGCCGTGGCCGCGGCGAAGGCCGCGCTCGGCGTGCGCGCCGACTACGCGGAGATTCCGTGGTTCTGGTCCGATCAGTACGACGTGAACCTTCAGATCCTCGGCGAGCTGCCGGACGATGCGCGCATCGTCGTGCGCGGCGATCCGGCCGAGCGCCGCGCGACCTTGTTCTTCGTGCGCGGCGACACGCTGCGCGGGGTGGTGGCGATCAACACGGCGCGCGACCTGAAGCTCGCGCGCAAATGGATGAACCAGGGGCGCGCGGTGTCGCCCGACGCGCTCGCCGACACCCGACGCGCGCTTGCCTGAGCGGGTCGATCAAGGAGACACGAATGAGCACAATAGACCCGTACGTGGCGGGCGCCGCCGCCCAGCCCGAGGCCGTCACGCCCGGCGCGATCATCGCGCGCCTGGAGCGCCTGCCCGCCAATGCGATGCAGATCCGCGCGCGCGTGCTGGTCGGCGCGGCCACGTTCTTCGACGGCTTCGATGTGATCACGATCGCCGCGACGCTGCCGCTGCTGATCCACAAATGGGGGCTGTCGCCGACCCAGGTCGGCTTTCTGATCGCCTCGGGCGCGATCGGCCAGCTGATCGGCGCGTTCCTGTTTCCCGCGCTGGCCGAGCGTCACGGGCGGGTGCGCGCGATCGCGCTCAGTTCGGCGGTGATCGGCGTGACGAGCCTCGCCTGCGGCTTCGCACCGACGTTCGAGGTGTTCGTGCTGCTGCGCATCGTGCAGGGGCTCGGCCTCGGCGGCGAGCTGCCGGTGGCCGCGACCTACATCAACGAGATCACGCGCGCGCACGGCCGCGGCCGCTTCGTGCTGCTGTACGAGATCGTGTTTCCGATCGGCCTGCTGGCGTCCATGGCGCTCGGTGCGTGGCTGGTGCCGAGGTTCGGCTGGGAAGTCATGTACTTCATCGGCGGCATGCCCTTGCTGCTCGCGTTCGTGCTGACGCGGCTCGTGCCAGAGTCGCCGCGCTGGCTCGCCGCGCGCGGCCGGCTCGACGACGCCTCGCGCGCGCTGGGCGGGTTCGAGGCCACGGTGAAGGGCGAGTTGCCGGCCGCGGCGGCCGCGGCCGAGTACGACGCGCTGCTGCAGCGTCACCCGCATCGCCGCATGCGCGACCTGTTCAGCGCGGCGTACCGCCGGCGCACGATCGCGGTCGCGACGCTGTGGGCGACCTGCGGCTTCATCCAGTATGGGCTGTCGACCTGGCTGCCGACCATCTACAAGGACTTCTATCACGCGCCGCTGCAGCTCGCGCTGAACCTCGCGGTGCTCGGCTCGGTGCTCGGCGTGCTCGGTTCGCTCGTGTCGGCGCTCGCGGTGGACGTGGTCGGCCGCAAGCCCGTGATCACCGGATCGTTCCTGCTGTGCGCGCTGTCGCTGGCGCTGGCCGGAATCTATCACGCCTCGTCGGTGTACGTGGTCGCGACCTTCTGTTCGCTCGCGCTCGGGTTCATGGCGTCGGGCTTCATCACGGCCTACGTCTATACGCCCGAGCAGTATCCGACCAGCATCCGCGCGTCGGGGTGCGGGCTGGGCAGCGCGTGGCTCAAGCTCGCGTCGTTCGTCGCGCCGATGGTGGTGCCGCACGCGATCATCGGCGGCGACCTGAGCCCCGCGTTCTACCTGCTCGGCGCGGTGCCGCTGATCGCCGCGCTGACCGTCCACGCGCTCGGCATCGAAACGCGCGGGCAGGTGCTGGAGCGGCTGGATGCGTGACGCGGCGCGCGGCCGCGTCCGCGCTCATTGCACGGCGGTGACGGGAACGGTCGAGACGCGCACGAGGCGATCGAGGACGCTCTGATGGAAGAAATGAATCAGGGCATGCAGCGGATCGCGGCGGGGCGCCACGACGACGATCTCGTCACAGCCGTTCTCGGTCGCGCAGGCGGCGATCGTGTCGGCGACCGGGCCGACTTTCATCGCGACCGAGTATTTGACGTGGGCGTCCTTGAGGATGCTGATGGCCTTGGCCAGTTCGCCTTCGGAGAAATCGTGTTCGATCTGGCGCAGCTTGGCGAGGGGATGGAAGGCTTCGAGGCGGGTGGATTCGAGGGGCGGCTGGACGTTGACCAGCACGACTTCGGATGCGCATCGTTCGTGATACAGAAATACCGCGTGCCGGACCGCTTGCAGGGAGCGTAGAGATCGGCTGACGGGAACCAGCAGCTTGAGCATGGGGCCCTTCCTGTCGGGTTGAAAGAGATGACGACAGGCTAATCCCGTTGCGGTCGGGGCGGTCTAAAGAGATCGCGGCGCGGTGTAAATAATGCGTAAACGCCCGGCGGTTCGGCGGCGCAGGTCGCCTTGGCGGGCGGGATGCCGGGCGGGCCGAGGTGACGCGCTCGACGGGCCGGGGCCTGTCACCAGCCCGGATTCGCGCGGGATACGGTCAACCGCCGTCCGGCCCATGCCATCGAGGCACGCCGCGGCGTGGCCGGCAAGGCGGCGTGCTCGCCAGCGGCCGGCGCGGTCAAAAGGTCACGAGGGATTCCACCCACGTGTGGGTGCCCATGTTGCCGGTGCCGGCGGCCATCCAGTCATAGTCGCCGTAGCCCGCGCCTTCGCCGGGCCATGGGTTCATGAAGTACATCATCTGCCCGTTGTCGTCGTATCCGTCCACGACCAGGAAGTGTCCGCCGCCGTCGGGCCACTGCCAGAGGATGACGACGGGGTTGCCCTGCTGGATGGCGGAGGCGACCGTCTGATACGACAGCACCTCGTCGTAGTAGGTCGAGTTGCGCCGGCCCAGCGACCACAGAATGCCGGAAATCCCGGTGGTGCCGCTCAGGTAGTTCGGCGAATTCACCGAATCGTTCCAGTCGAAGTCGTTGTCGTTGCACGCATAGTCGACGCCGCTGACCCAGTTCGCGATCGAGCACTGCGAGGTGGAGACGCTGCGATAGGTCAGCACCGCATCGGCGTCGGCGGCCCAGCACCATTCGCTGTGATCCTGCTGGACGATCGGCACGTTGAGCTGCCGGGCGCCGCTCATCGCGGCGATCGGCAGGGCGAGCCCGAGTATCGCAACGGTCCGGCGGACGAGCGCGAGGGTGTTCATTGCGGGATCTCCTGGTGCGTGAAGCGAGGCGTGAGCATGCCGCGCCGCACGTTGGCGCGCAGTGCCGGCATCAGCTGGGATTCCGGAAGCGGCTGAAGGTCGAGCGCGGCCGTCCGGGGCGTGCCCGGGGTCTGCTGCAATGCCTCGCGCACGGTGCTCAGGTCGATGTAGGCGGGCGCGCCCGGCGTGCCGGGGGCAGGAGAGCCGACTTCGATGAAATCGGCGACGCCTTGCAGGCTGCGCATGAAACGCAGCGGAACCGCGGGTGTCCTGTCGGCGTAGCGGGACACGACCAGCATGATGTCGCGCGCCAGTTCGCTCGCGCCGGCGGACACCATCTGCCAGTGGTTGCGCATCTGCGCGACGGTGATCAGCCCGACCGGCTGGCCGTCCAGCATCACGACGAAGCGCCATTCGCCGCTGGCGTGCGCGCTGGCCGCGAGGCTGCCGCCGCTCAGGAGCGTCCGGGGATCGAGCAGATTGACCTGGAACCCGTAGCCGATCGAAGCGCGCTGCAGATCCGTGTCGTTGCTCACCGCCATGATGCGTGGCGCACTGCTTGCCTGGGGATGCGAGGCGAGGCGCCGGGCGAGGGTGATCAACCCTTGCTTCGCGGCCGCGCGGGGCGCGGCTTCTTCGTTCGATGCGGTGCTGTCGGAGACGGGTTGCGCAGCGGCCGCGACATGCTGGCCGAAGAAGGCGGCACTCGTCAGGACAAGGGCGTGCAGCAAGGCATGGCATGCTCGGCGTGTTCGCATGACAGATCCTCGAGGGTGGGGAGGCGACGCGCGGCTTCGGCGCGTCGATCGGGCAAGATCGGCGTGCTGCGCGTCATGCGGGCGACGGCGCGTGGCATGACGGATGACGTTGGTTATATGGGGTTTTGGGAGGAACTAAAACTATTAAAAATAGGAGGGCTGAGCATCGCGGCAAGCGGCCGCCATGCCGTGCGGCGCCGGTTGAATCAGCATGGCGGAGGTCGTCGTCCGACGGGACAAGCGGCGCGGTGCTCGGGTGAGCCTGCATCGCTGCGCGGGTGCGCTTTCCTCGGACGGTGTCGTATCCACGATCTGCCGGGCTGCGGAAGAAAACGCAACGGGCGGACGGCTTCATTCCTCGCGCGTTCTCGGGCAGTCCCGACCCCATATCTCGATGCGACCCGCCGCGCGCGGGTATCCTGAGTGAAATTATAAAAAATATAAATTTATGCGCATAAACGGTGCGCGCCGCACGGCGGCCGATCCATCGGCATTCGAAATAGATCGCCGCGCGAAATATCATCAATCGAGAACGATCATTTCGCCGCGCGGCGCGGACCGCGTCCCTATAATCGACCGGCAAGCCTCGCCCGCGACCGCGCGATGCCGCGCGACGCCGCTTCCTCGAATTCCTACCGGAGACCCGCATGTCCGTCGGCCCTTCTGTTGCCCCGCCCGTCTTGTCGTCCGTTCCCGTCGACCCGCTCGTCGCGCTGCCCGCCCATGCGCTGTCGGAGGCGATCCGCCGCAAGACGGTGTCGTGCGTCGAGACGATGCGCGCCTATCTCGATCACATCGAGCGCGTGAACGGCGCGGTCAATGCGATCGTCGCGCTGCGCGAGCGGGCGACCCTGCTCGGCGAGGCCGCGCAGGCGGATGCGGCGCTCGCGCGCGGCGAGGCGACCGGCTGGCTGCACGGCGTGCCGCAGGCGCCCAAGGATCTCGCGATGACGCGCGGCATCGTGACGACGATGGGCTCGCCGATCTTCCGCACGATGGTGCCGTCGGCCGATGGCGTCGGCGCGGCGCGCCTGCGCGCGGCGGGCGCGCTGTTCGTCGGCAAGACCAATACGCCGGAGTTCGGGCTCGGCTCGCACACCTTCAACGAGGTGTACGGCGCGACCCGCAACCCGTACGACCTGACGAAGAGCGCGGGCGGCAGCAGCGGCGGCGCGGCCGCCGCGCTCGCGGCGCGCCTGCTGCCGGTCGCCGACGGCAGCGATTTCGGCGGCTCGCTGCGCAACCCGGCCGCGTTCTGCAATATCTACGGGTTCCGGCCGTCGCAGGGGCGCGTGCCGCGCTGGCCGGGCCTCGACGTGTTCATGCAGCAGCTCGGCACCGAGGGGCCGATGGGCCGCACCGTCACCGACGTGGCGCAACTGCTGGCGATCCAGGCCGGTTACGACCGGCACGATCCGCTGTCGATCGACGAGGATCCGCGCCGTTTCACGCAGTCGCTCGACGCCGACCTGCGCGGCAAGCGGATCGCGTGGGTGGGGGACTGGAACGGCTACCTCGCGACGGAGCCCGGCGTGCTCGCGCTGTGCGAATCGAGCTTCGACGCGCTGCGCGCGATCGGCTGCGACGTCGATGCGGCGCTGCCGGCGTTCCAGCCGGAACGGATCTGGCGCACCTGGCTCGCGCATCGGCATCTGCTGTCGGGCGGCAGCCTGCTCATGCACTATCGCGAGCCGGCGCGGCGGGCGCTGTTGAAGCCCGAGGCGGTGTACGAGGTGGAGGGCATGTTCGCGCTGAGCGCGTCCGATGTGTATCAGGCCAGCGTGGGGCGCACCGCGTGGTATCAGGCGGTGAACGCCTTCTTCGAGCGCTACGACTATATTGCCGCGCCGGCCGCGCAGGTGTTTCCGTTCGATGTGTCGGCGCGCTGGCCGCAGGTCATCGCCGGCCGCGAGATGGACACCTATCACCGCTGGATGGAAACCGTCGTGCCGTGGACGCTCGCGGGCTGCCCGGTGATGTGCGTGCCGGTGGGCTTCAACGCGGCGGGCCTGCCGATGGGGATGCAGCTGATCGGCCGGCCGCGCGACGATTTCGGCGTGCTGCAGCTCGCGCGTGCGTACGAGCAGGCGAACGATTGGGTGGGGGCGAAGCCGCCCGCGTGGCTCGGCGTGTAGGCGGCGGGGCGGTCGGTGCTGCGCGTCCGGCGGTTTGTCCCGGCATGCAGCGCGTCGATCGGGTTGATTCGAACTCCGGATAAAGTGGCGATGGGGTGTCGACAGCCCGGCCGCCGGATAGCGGCCGGGCGCGTGACGAAGCGCCGCGAAGCGCGCCGCAGCAAGCTTACCGTTTGCCGTCAAAGAAAATACAGAAGCACTGCAAACGATTGGCGTGTCCCGCCAAACCCACGCGCAGCGGCCGCCTGACGCCGCCTGGCCGGCATCGGCAAGCGCGCCGCGACCGCCGCGCGCGCTCCCGGCAATTCGTATCGGTATGTATCCGAGGTTGCCCCGGACCCTGCGCCACGCCGACAATTTCGGGCACGCGTTCCACAGGGAGAGCATGACCATGACGACCCGCACGCTCGCGATGCGCTGCGTGTTGGCGGCGCTGGCAGCCGGGGTGTTGACGGGCGGCGCGGCCGGCGCGCAGACGGCCGGCGCGCCGGTTGCCGGCGCAAGGCTGGCGGCGCCCGATGCGCAGGCGGCGCTGCGCGCGTATCTCGATGCCAACCACCTGCTGTTCGAAGGCCAGGCCGACCTCGCGCGCGCGCTCGGTTTGACGGGGGCGGCCGCGCAGGCGCAACAGGCCGCCGGGTCGCTCGACGTCGACGGCTGGCCGCCAGCGCCCGACGCGCTGGCCCGGGCGGGCGGCGCGCAGCAGTCGGTCGCGCTGGCGTTGTCGCAGGCGTTCGCGAGCGACGGCGCGAGCCCGGCGCCCGCCGATGCGGCGGCATTCGGCGAGGGCTTGATGCTGTTGGCGCGCGGCGTCGACGGTCTCGCGCCGCTCCAGGCGGAACTCGACGCGGCCGCATCGAACGAGCGGAATGCGCGGGCGCTGACGGTCGCCGCGCGCAATGCGCCCGATCAGTGCGACACCGGCGTGGCGACCTTGCGCGAGGCGATCCGCTTTGCGACGCGCCACGGGATCGCGGTGCCGGCGAGCGCGGCGGCGACGCTCGCGAGGACGCCGTGAGTCGTGAGCCGTGAGCGATCGCGCGCGGGGTGCTAAGGTATCGGCTCGCGATTCCCCCTGACTGAGGCGCACGCATGCGCGACGCATTCGATCTCCCCGCTTATTTCGACCGTATCGGCTACGATGGCCCCGCCGAGCCGACGCTCGCGGTGCTGCGCCGCCTGCACCTGCTGCATCCGCAGGCGATTCCATTCGAGAACCTGTCGCCGTACACCGGCGCGCGCGTCGAGCTGGGGCTCGATGCGGTCGCGCGCAAGCTCGTCGCCGCGCGACGCGGCGGTTATTGTTTCGAGCACAACAAGTTGTTCCACGCGGCGCTCGTCGCGCTGGGCTTTCACGTGACGCCGCTGATCGCGCGCGTGATGTGGCAGCAGGCGTCCGACGCGCCGGCGGCGCAATCGCACATGCTGCTGCGCGTCGATCTCGACGGCGAGGTGTGGTTCGCCGATGTCGGCTTTGGCTCGGTCACGCAGACGCAGCCGCTGCGCCATCGGCCCGACGAGGCGCAGGACACCCTGCACGGCGCATTCCGCCTGACCGAATCCGGCGCGCCGGGCGAGTGGCGCAGCGAGTTCCTGACCGCGTCGGGGTGGTCGCCGATCTATCGATTCGTGCTGCGGCCGGTCGAATGGATCGACTACGAGGTCGGGAACTGGTACACGTCGACCCATCCCGAATCGTTCTTCCTGCGCGAGCTGATCGTGTGCCGGGTGCTGCCGGAAGGCAGCGCGAACCTGTTCAACGACCTGCTGACGGTGCGCGGCCCCGACGGCGTCGCGCGGGCGGCGCGGCTGCCCGATGCACAGGCCTGGGCCGCGTGCGTGCGCGAGCGCTTCGGTCTGACGCTGGACGGCTTCGACGTCGACGCGCTGTTTGCCCGCGCGCGGGCGCGCGGCGACGCGCTGGCCGCGGCGGGCGGAGACGGCGCGCGCGCCTGACGCCGCGAAGCGTCAGGCCTGCTTCGGCGCGTCGGCGTCGCCGGGCGGTTCGGGCGCCCGCGCGTCGCACCACAGGCGGCCGCCCGTCGCCCAATGCTCGCGTTTCACTTCGCTGAGCACGATGTCGACCGCGCCGGGTTCGCAATCGAGCGTCTCGCAGGTGATGCGCGTGATCGCCTCGACGAAGCGGCGTTTCTGGTCGAGCGAGCGGCCTTCGAACAATTCGATGCGGAACGTCGGCATGGCGGGATTCCTGTCGGGTCGGTGAGGATCAGCGGCGGTAGGACGGATCGAGCCGGTCGAGCTTGCGCAGCAGCGCCGGCCATTCGAGTTCGCCATCGGGGGTGGCGTCGGCGCGCAGCTGCGCGGCCGCGCGGCGCGCGACCTCGGGGTCGGGCAGCACGAGCGGCCCGCCGCCCGCCTGGGCGAGCAGCTGGATTTCACAGGCCTTGATGAGCGTGGCCATCAGCACGTAGGCCTCGCCTATCGTGCGGCCCACGGTCAGCGTGCCGTGGTTGCGCAGCAGCAGCGCGGGCCGGCCGCCGAGCGGCTCGACCAGCCGCGCGCCCTCGGCCGGCGTGAACGCGAGCCCTTCATACGCATGACATCCGAGCCCCTCGTGAAAGCGCAGCGCGTGCTGCGACGCGGGCAACAGGCCGTCGCGCTGGATCGACACGGCGATGCCGGCGCTGTTGTGCAGGTGCATGACGCAGGCCGCATCGGCGCGCGCCGCGTGAACGGCCGCGTGCAGCGCGAAGCCCGTCACGTTGACCGGATGCGCGCTCGCGCCGATCGTGTTGCCCGCGAGGTCGATCTTCACGAGATTCGATGCGCACACCTCGTCGAAGCCGAGGCCGAACGGGTTGATCAGGAATCGGCCGGGTTCGTCCGGCACGCTCGCGGAAATGTGCGTGTAGATCAGGTCGTCCCAGCCGTTGAGCGCCGCCAGCCGATATGCGGCCGCGAGCGCGATGCGCGTGCGCTGTTCCGCGTCGGTCGGCGGGCCGGCGTCCGGCAGGGAGTCAGCGCGGTGTGCGAAGGACATTGAGGATACCGTCGGTGGTGCGGCGCGCGACCAGCGTGAGCCAGGTCGCGAGCACGAAGGGCAGGGTGAGCACGGTGAGGCCGGCGCGCAGTGCGAACCATTGCGCGAGCACGGCCATGGCGACGCCGACGGCGGCCGTCGGGACGCCGCGCCCGGCCAGCGCGAGCGCGGTCAGCGCGCCATTGAAGCCGAGCAGTCCGGCCCGCAGCGCGACGGCGTCCGTGTCCGGCGCGCCCAGCGCGACCAGCGCGAGCGAGCCAGCGAGCGCACCGCCGAACGCGAAGGTGGCGGCGCGCCGCGACGCGGCCGCGAGCCCCAGCAGCATCCATAGTCCGGCCGGGATGCCTTGCGCGAACGCGGCCTGCGCGACGCCGGCGCAACCGCCGCCGAGCGCGTCGCCGAGGGTCCAGCCCGGTGCGCCGCCCGCGTGCGGTGCGGCCGCGTGAAACGGCAGCCAGCACGCGGTCACGGCGAGGCAGGGGCTCGAATACGCACACAGCCCGCGCGTGCGCAGCCAGCCGCCGATCGGGCCGCAGGCCCAGCCCGCGAGACTCGCGGCGAGCAGCGCGAGCCCGAACCCGGTGGACGCATCCGCGCTGAAACCGACGGCCGCGAGCGCGGCGAGCGCGCCGTTGAAACCGTGCAGACCTTGTCGCCCCTCCGCGCGGTCGTGGCCGGCGAGATGCGCGACGACATTGGCGGCGGTCGCGCCGAGCAGCGCCGCGCAGGCGGCGGGCAGGCCCGTGCAGGCGAGCGCCGCGAGCACGCACGCGCCGGTCGCCGCGTTGGCCTGCAACACGATCTGCCCGAGGCTGCGCAGCAGGATGCGCAATTCGGTCGGAAGCGGGACAGTGGCGGCGAGCATGGCGGGCTGACGGCGGCGGCGGCGTGAGGAAGATCAGCCGCGAGCATAGTTCGGCGCGACGGCGGGCGGGATGCGCAGGCGTGATACCCGCTATTTGCGCTACGATGACGCGGCGCAATTACCTGGGAGGTCGTGCAATGACGGACGTGCGATGGGCGTCGCTGGAAGGTGGCGGAATCGAGCAACTGGCGTTGGAATGTGATGCGAAGGGCAGCGTTGCCGAGAGCGTGGTGATCGGGCGGCGCGAGGGGCGCGGCTTCGGGCTCGCGTACCGCGTTGTCTGCGATGCGCAGTGGCGCGCGCGTCACGTCGTCGTGCGCGTGATGGGCGGCGGCGTGCTCGAGTTGCACGGCGACGGCGCGGGGCATTGGCGCGACGCGGCCGGCGCGCCGGTGCCGGCGCTCGCGGGCTGCATCGACGTCGACATCGCGGCCACGCCGTATACCAACACGCTGCCGATCCGCCGGCTCGGTCTCGCGCGCGGCGAGCGCCGGGAACTCGACGTGGCGTTCATTCCGACGCCGGACCTGAAGCCCGTGCGCGCGCGGCAGGCCTACGTCTGCCTGGAGCCGGACCGGCTGTATCGCTATGAAGGCGCGTCCGGGCGCTTCGTCGCGGATCTGCCGGTCGACGCGGCCGGCCTGGTGATCGACTACGACACCTTGTTCAAGCGCGTGTCCGCGAGCTGAGGCGCGTGTGTCCGCTGCGTCACGGGGCGAACGGCCGGAAACGGGCGGTGCGTCCTGTGAGTGCGGACGTGGAGAAGAGAGGGGCCGGCGCCGCCGCCCGGTTGCCTGCGGTTCGCGAGCGGCCCGGCCGAGCAGCGCCGTTCAGGCGCTGGCCTGAGCCCCAGGAGCGGGCCCCGTCGCCGCCGGTGCTTCGTGTTCGGCGGCGAACCGGTCGATGCGCGCGGCGATCAGCGCGGCGTCGCGCAGCACGATCCAGTGCGCGCCGTCGAGCAGCTCGCGGCGGTGCGGGCCGAGCCAGCGTTCGAGGTTGGCCGACATCGCGGGCGTCACGTAGCGATCGAAGCGCGGCGCGAGGATCTGCACGGGCGCCCGCGCATAACGTTCGCGCGGCCGGCGCGCGCGCGGGATGAAGTTCTCGCGATACAGCGCGAGGCCGTTCAGCGCGTTGCGCAATTGCTGCGGGTCGGGCTCCGCGCGCAGCCGCTCGGTGCGGCGCAGCCACCACGGCCACAGCGCGGCGCCGGCGAGCCGCCACACGAGTTCCGGCACGAGCGGCAGATGGAAGAACGCGATGTACCACGACTTCAGCGATTGGCGCAGATCGAGGGGCGCGCGGAACACATGGTCGAGGCACGGGCCGGAGATCGAGGTGTAGGACGCGATGCGCTCCTTCAGCGCGGGCTCGGTGACCGCCTCCCAGCACTGGATCGAACCCCAGTCGTGGCCGACCAGATGGAACGGGCGCGTGCCGCAGGTCGCGTCGGCCACCGCGACGAGGTCGGCCGCGAGCCGCGCGAGCGCATAGCCGTCGCGGCGCGGCGGCGCGCCGGACGCGCCCGCGCCGCGCACGTCGTAGGCGATCACGCGGTAGCGCGTGTCGAGCGCGGCGCGGACCTGTTCCCACACCCGCGCGGAATCGGGATAGCCGTGCACCAGGATCACGGGCGGCGCGTCGCGCGGCCCGCTCAGGTAGGCGGCGAGACGCACGTCGCCGGCGTCCACGGTCAGCGTATCGCGCACGGCGGCCATCGCGCGTTACGCCTGCGGCGCCGGATGCAGCGGCACGCGGCGCGGCGCGGCCTGCGCGGCATAGCGCGCATTGGTCTCGTCGATCTTCGCGAGCAGGCGGTCGATCTGCAGGTAGCGGCGGTTGTCGTAGTCCCACGGATGGAAGTTCGGCCGGAAATAGCCGAGCCATTCGCGCGCGATGCCCGGGAATACGCCGTAGCGCGGGCCGTACAGGAACGCGACGAGCGTGCCGAACCCGCCGAAGCGTCCGCGGCGGCGGCGATGCGACGCCATCAGCCGCACATGGAAGTCGAACACGATGACCCAGAAGATCAGCGTGGTCACGAGCATCGTGCCGGTGCGCAGCAGATAGCGCCCGGGCCCCGGCCGCATGACCGTGTTCCACACGTCGAACGACACCGCCTTGTGTTCGGTTTCCTCCATCGCGTGCCACATCCACATCTGCGTGTAGCCGTCGACCGAGCCGTCGATCCGGTGCGCGGGATCGGACAGCAAGAGGTTCGCGAGCATCGCCGTGTAGTGTTCGAGCGCGATCGTGACCGCGAGCTGCATCGCGTGCGGCAGCACTTTCTTCATGAAGCCGAGCACCGCCCACAGCCGCGCATCGAGCCGGTGCGCGGGCAGGCCGGCCGCCTGCAGCAGATCGTTGTACTCGATGTGCTCGCGCGTGTGCATCGCCTCCTGGCCGATGAAGCCGAGCACCTGCTGCTTCAGCACGGGATCGTCGATGCGGTCCTTGTAGTTGCGTACCGAGTCCATGAAGAAGCGCTCCCCGGCCGGGAACAGCAGCGACAGCGCGTTCATGAAATGCGTGACCGGCACCCCTTTCACGTGCCAGTCAGACGCCCGTTCGGGCGGCAGCGCGAATCTGACGTCGCGTCGTACCGGCATCATGATGTTTCTCCCTGTTTGCCTGCGTTGTTATAGCTTGTGCGCGCCGCGGCCGGCGCGGGCGCCGGTTGGGCATGGCCGGCGCGGCGGCGCGCCTTGGCGCGTTCGCGACGGGTCGCCATCACGACCAGCACCTGATAGGCGGCGGGCAGCACGCGCGCGAGCCAGTCGGCGCCGTGCGCGTCGCGCCCGATCAGCACGCGGCGCTGATTCCGGCGCACGCCGCGCAGGATCGTGCGGGCCGCCTCGTCGGCCGTCGTGATGAAGAACTTCTCGAAGTCGTCCTTGCCCTGCTGTTCGCTGTCGACCATGAAGCCGAGCATGTTCTGCGAGATGCGGCTCGACTGCGCGATGTTGGTCTTGATGCCGCCCGGATGCACGCAGGTCGCCGACACGCCGCACTTCATCATGTCCAGCTCCTGACGCAGCGATTCGGTGAAGCCGCGCACCGCGTACTTGGTCGCGTTGTACGCGCTCATGCCCGGCTGCGCGAAGATCCCGAAGATGCTGGAGGTGTTGACGATGTGGCCGTCGCCGCTCGCCTTCAGGTAAGGCAGGAACGCCTTGGTGCCGTGCACGACGCCCCAGAAGTTGATGTTCATGATCCATTCGAGGTCCGCGTATTCCATGCCCTCGATCGTGCTCGACAGCGCGACGCCCGCGTTGTTGAACACCAGGTTCACGCGGCCGTGCGCCGCCGCGGTGTCGTCGGCCCAGGCCTGCATCGCGGCGCGGTCGCCGACATCGAGCACGCGCGTCGTGACGCGCACCGACGGCGCGAGCGCGCGCACGATCCGTTCCGTTTCCGCGAGGCCGACCGCGTTGCGGTCCGCGAGCGACACGTGGCACTGCGCCTGCGCGAGCTGCAGCGCGAGCGAGCGGCCCATGCCGGAGCCTGCACCCGTGATGGCCGCGACCTTGTCGGCGAAATCCTTCATGTCTTCGTCTCCTCCGTTGCGGATGGCTCAGGCGGCTTCGGCCGGGCGCGTGGCGGCGGGCGCGGCGGCGGGGCGCGCATCGCGCCGGGGCGCGGCATACGCATGGTAGTCCGCCATCGAGAAATGCGCGGTCGCCTGCCGGAAGCGCCACGTGAAGCCGGGCCACAGCGTGGTGTTCTTGCCGGTGCGCGGATCCAGATACCAGCTTTTGCAGCCGCCCGTCGACCAGATCGCGCGCTTGAGCTTCTGCTGCAACTGCGTGTTGTACGCGTTCTCGACGAGCGGACGCACCTCGATCGCGTCGGCGCGTTCGTTGCGCATCGCGTCGAGCGCGCCGAGGATGTATTCGATCTGCGACTCGATCATGTACACCATCGAGTTGTGGCCGAGGCCCGTGTTCGGGCCGACGATCATGAAGAAATTCGGGTAGCCGGGCAGCGTGGTGCCGAGGTACGCGTGCGCGCCGTCGCGCCACGTGTCGACGATGTCGACGCCGCCGCGCCCGCGGATCACGCCGCGCGGGAACGGATCGGCGACCTGGAAGCCGGTGCCGTAGATCAGGCAGTCGACCTCGTGACGCGCGCCGTCGGTGGTGACCACGGCGTTCGGCTCGATGCGCGCGATGCCGGTCGTCACGACGTCGACATTGGCGCGGGTCAGCGCCGGGTAGTAGTCGTTCGAGATCAGCACGCGCTTGCAGCCGAGCGTGTAGTCGGGCGTGACGGTCGCGCGCAGCGCCGGGTCGGGGATCTGGCGGCGGATGTGCTTGAGCGCGAGCTTCTGCACGTTCTTCATCAGCGCCGGATGGATCGCGAAGCCGAGCACGCGCGATTCCAGCATCCAGTACAGGCCGCCGCGCACCAGCTTCTGCGTGAACGGCAGCGCGCGGAACAGCCATTGCTCGACGCGCGTCACGTTGCGATCGGGCTTCGGCATGATCCACGGCGGGGTGCGCTGGAACAGCGCGAGCGAGCGCACGCGCGGCGCGATCTGCGGAACGAACTGGATCGCGCTCGCGCCGGTGCCGATCACCGCGACGCGCTTGCCGTCGAGCGGATAGTCGTGCTCCCACTGCTGCGAGTGGAACGCCTTGCCCTCGAACTGCTCGATGCCGGGAATCGCGGGCAGCGCGGCGCGCGACAGGCCGCCCATGCCGGAGATCAGCACCCGCGCGTTGAGCCGCCGGCCGTTCGCGAACGTGAGCCGCCAGCGGTGCGCGGTTTCGTCGTAGGCCGCGCCGACGAGTTCCTGGCCGAAGCGCAGGTACGGGCCGAGGTGGAAGCGTTCGACGCAGCGTTCCAGGTACGCGCGGATCTCGGGCTGCGGCGCGAACATCCGGGTCCACAGCGGATTCGGGGCGAACGAGAACGAGTAGACATGCGATTGCACGTCGCACGCGCAGCCGGGGTAATGGTTGTCGCGCCAGGTGCCGCCGACCGATCCGGCCTTCTCCAGCACGACGAAGTCGGAGACGCCTTGCTCACGCAGCCGGATCGCCATCCCCAGGCCGGCGAAGCCGGTGCCGATGATCGCGATGTCGATGGATTCTTCGGGGCCGTTGCCGCCGGGCGGGGCGAACGGCGGGGTGCGCGCATTCATCCAGGTGTCTCCGTTTTTGCTCATTTTTTAATGTGACATTGAATGATGTAACGATAGTCTGCGGCAAGGAATTCCGCAAGGGGCTAGATGGATGGCTCTAGGGCGCGGCCGGTGACAGACGAGGGGAATCGCAAGATGTTGAACGGAAAGGAATTTTTTGATGGATCCGGGGCGGGCCGGCGAGCCCGCCGGGACTGCCCGGGCGTTGACGCGCCGGGCTCGACGGACACCCGCCCTACGGATATCCCGGCGTACGAGACGAGACGGAGATCCCGATTTCGTCCAAGTCCGGAGAAGCGCGGGATGTGCGCGGGGAAGCGCTTCGCGGGTTCGATGCCGTGCAACGGCCGGCGCTCGCGGGACGACGCGCCCGGCCGCCGTCCCGTTCCGATCCCGCCCGGCGGCCCGCATGCAGGCGGCCCGCGCGATTGATGCGTCCCGCCGAACAATCGTGAAGTCGCTTGTGCCGGACGGCGGCGCGGCTCTATGCTGTCCGGTTGGCGAATCAAAGGAGGATAGGCATGGACCGGCTGCAAGCCATGGAAGTCTTCACGCGCGTGGTGGATGCGAACAGCTTCACGCGCGCCGCCGAAGCGCTGACGATGCCGCGCGCGTCAGTGACGACCACCATCCAGAACCTCGAGGCGCTGCTCGGCGTGCGCCTCCTGAACCGGACGACGCGTCGGCTGTCGCTCACGCCCGACGGCGCGGCCTACTACGAACACTGCCTGAAGATCATCGCGGAAATCTCGGAGACGGACGCGAGCTTCCAGGCCGGCAGCCGCAAGCCGAGCGGCGCCTTGCGGGTGCACATGCCCGGGTCGATCGGGCGGCAGATCGTGATCCCGGCGCTCTCGACCTTTCACCAGCGCTATCCGGACATCGACCTCGATCTCGGGCTGTCGGACCGCATCGTCGATCCGGTGGAGGAAGGGCTCGACTGCCTGATCCGGGTCGGGCCGCTCGAGGATTCGTCGATGATCGCGCGGCGGCTCGGCCTGCTCAAGCGCGTGACCTGCGCGTCGCCCGCCTATCTCGACCGGCACGGCGAGCCGTGCGAGATCGCCGACCTGGCCCGCCATCAGGCGGTGCGCTTCCGGATGAGCCACACCACGCGGCCGGTGCCCTGGATCTTCCTGATCGACGGCAGGATGGTCGAGGTGAAGATGGACAGCGTCGTCACGGTCAACGACGGCGATGCGTACCTGACCTGCGGCATCGAGGGCTTCGGCCTGATCCAGCCGATGCTGCTGCTCGCGCTGCCGCATCTGCTCGACGGGCGGCTGCGCGAGGTGCTGACCGGTTTCAATCCGAAGCCGAAGCCGATTTCGCTCGTGTATCCGCAGAACCGTCATCTGTCGATGAAGGTGCGCGTGTTCGCCGATTGGCTCGCGGAACTGTTCGGGTCGATTCCGGCGGTCGAGGCGGAGAGCGCGTGGCCGCGCGGCGGAGCGCGGCGCGACGGCAGTCACGCGGTGCCGGCTTGAGGGCCGGGATTGCCGTTGCCGGGACGCGGGGCGGTGCGCGTCGCGCCGGCCTTGTCCGGCGCGCGCGCGCTCAGCGCGGCGCGCGGCGGCGCAACACCCCGGCGACGAGCGTCAGCTGCGCGAGCGCATAGCAGAACCAGATCGCGTAAGCGCTGCCGCCGAATGCGCCGAGAAAGCGGTCGATGCCGATCAGCGCGTCGGAGCCGGAGAAGACGAGCCCGCCGAGCGCCACCTGGAGCCCGGGCGTGCGCGCGCACAGCGCGAAGCTGGCCATCGCGCCGAGCACGAGGATGTAGACGGACACCGGCGCCGCCAGCGCATGCAGGTGCGGGTGGAACGCGGCGTAGAGCGCGCCGGCGAACAGCCACAGGCCGATCAGCGCGAGCACGCGCCAGCCGCGCGGCGCGGCGCGCCACGGCGCGAACAGCGCGCAATAGCCGAGATGGGCGAGCAGGAACGCGCCGAGGCCGGCCACGAACGACGGCGGCCATTGCGGCAGCGCGAGCAGCACGTCGCCGAGCACGGCCGCGGCCAGCGCGAACATGAGCCGGTTGCGTTCGCGGGCGGGGGCGTGGCGCGTCGCGGCGGCGAGCAGCAGCACGCCCATCGCCGCCTTCGCGGCCGGCTGGCCCGGGTAGGGCGCGATGCCGAGCGAGAGTCCGTAGCACAGCGCCGCGACGAGCGCGGCGTACCACAGGCCGCGCGCGCGGCCGGGCGGGAGAAGCGGCATGGTCGATGGGGTCTCCGGTTTGTTATGGAGCGACGCGCGCGGCCCAGCACGGCGCGATCGCGCATTATCGCGGAGAAGCGCCGCGCGGCGGCCGGCGAATCCTTCTAGAATCGGCGCTTGCCCGCGCGCTGTGGCGCGGGGTCGATGCCTGCGCGTCCGCGCGGCGGGCGACGGCGTGGATGGCGTGGAACATGCGAGGAAGAGACGATGCTGACGGTCTGGGGACGCCGCAATTCATTCAACGTGCAGAAAGTCATGTGGCTGATCGGCGAACTCGGCCTCGCGCATCGCCATGTGCCGGCCGGCGGCGATTTCGGCCTCAACGATACCGCCGCTTTCTTCGCGATGAATCCGCACGGGCGGGTGCCGCTCATCGACGATGACGGCACGACCGTCTGGGAGTCGCATGCGATCCTGCGCTATCTGGCCGCCCGTCACGGCGAGGCCGGTTTCTGGAGCGAGGACCCGCGAGTGCGCAGCCTGGCGGACCGCTGGATGGACTGGACCCAGACCAGCCTGCAGCCGGCGTTCCTGACCGGCGTTTTCTGGGGCTATTACCGGACGCCGCCCGCGCTGCGGGACGCCGTGCGCATCGAGCACAGCGTCGATCTGTGCGCGCAGTATTTCCAGCTGCTCGATCAGGTGCTGTCCGCGCAGCCGTTCCTGGCCGGCGAGCGGCTGACGCTCGCCGACATTCCGGCGGGCACGCACCTGTACCGGTATTTCGAGCTGGACATCCGGCGTCCGCATGTGCCGCACGTGGAGGCGTGGTACGCGCGCCTCGCCGCGCGGCCCGCGTACCGGGAGCATGTGATGGTGCCGTTCGGGGAATTGCGCGGGCGGTTGGATTACTAGGGGGCGGCCTCCCGCGGGGCGGCTTGCCTCGCGTGGGCTCGACGGAGGTAAAGCGCGGGGCGGCTTGCCTTGATTCGGCGCAGCAGCGCCTGTATCTGTATGGTCATCGGAGGTCACCTCATGCGCATCGTCCTGACCGGTGCAACCGGCATGGTGGGCCAAGGCGTGCTGCGCGCGTGCCTGAGGGCCCGCGACGTGACGGAAATCATCGTGATCGGCCGGCGCGCGCCCGACGGTTACGCGGATCCGCGGCTCAAGGTCGTCGTCACGCCGCATCTCGATCGCTTCGAGGCGTCGGATGCCTCGTTCGCGAACGTCGACGCCTGCTTCTTCTGCGTCGGCGTGTCGTCGTTCCGGATGCCGGAGGCCGCGTATCGCGCGGTGACCTACGACCTCACGCTCCACGTCGCGCGGCAACTGCTTGCCCGCAGCCCCGGCATGAGCCTGGTGTATGTGTCCGGCGCGGGCGCGGACAGCAGCGAGCAGGGCGGGACCATGTGGGCGCGCGTCCGCGGGCAAACCGAAAACGCGCTGCAGCGGCTGCCGTTTCGACAGGTCGCCATATTCCGGCCCGCCGCGATCCTCCCCGAGGACGGCATCCGGTCGCGCACGGCGGTTTACCGGTGGGCGTACGCCGTGCTCGCGCCGATCCTGAGCGTGATACGCCGGATCGCGCCGGGGCAGGTGCTGACCACGCAGGTCGTCGGCGACGCCATGCTCAACGCCGTGCGGCACGGCGTGCCGCAACCGATCCTGACGCCCGCTGACATTCATCGGCTGGCTGCCGCGCCGCCGTGATGCGCCGGCGAAGCGCGAGGGCAGCCGGGGCGTCGGCGGAATTCGCTCGTGTTCCATGCGCATGGGACGCGCGCGGCGTCGGCCGCGAGCGACGGCGCGTCGGCTCGGGATGACCGCGACGGCCGTTGCGCCTAGACTGTCCCGTCATCGGGAGCAAGCGGCGGCCTGCCCGCGCCACGCGAAGCCGGCCATCCCGCGCAGTCTTCATCCAGGGCAAGGGAGGACACGATGCACTACGCGCTTTATTACTGGCCCGGCATCCAGGGCCGCGGCGAATTCGTGCGGCTGGCGCTCGAAGCGACCGAAGCCGACTATGTCGACGTCGCGCGCCAGTCCGCGCGCAAGGGCCTGGGCCTGCCCGCGATGATGCGCCTGCTCGACGACGACGCATTGGCCTGCCCGCCGTTTGCGCCGCCGTTTCTCAAGGCCGGCGACCAGATCATCGGGCATACCGCCAACATCCTGCTGTTCCTCGGCGCGCGGCATCGTCTTGCGCCCCGCGAGGCGGCGGCGCGGCTGTGGGTGCACCAGCTGCAACTGAGCGTGACCGACTTCGTCGCCGAGATCCACGACACGCATCACCCGATCGCCGGCAATCTCTACTACGAAGACCAGATGCCGGAAGCGGCCGCGCGCTCGGCGGATTTCATCGAGAATCGCCTGCCGAAGTTCCTCGGCTATTTCAGCACGGTGTTGGCCCGGAATCCGCACGAGAGCGGTTACCTGGCCGGCCGGCGCTTGAGCTATGTGGATCTGTCGATGTTCCAGCTGATCGAGGGGCTGCGCTACGCCTTCCCGAACGCGATGGCGCGCATCGAACCGGAGCATGCCGGGTTGATCGAATTGCACGACCGGGTCGCGGCGCATCCGCCCATCGCGCGCTATCTGGCGTCGGCGCGTCGCATTCCGTTCAACCAAGAGGGAATCTTCAGGCACTACGCGGAACTGGATCGATAGTGCGTGCAGGACAGGCGGCAGGCGCGCGGCCGCCTCGCTCGCCTGCCGGGCGGGATGCGAGCGGCGCGCATTGCGCGGCTCTCCCGCACGAAGCCGGAAGTCAACACAGACCCATCGCGTCGAATCCTGACAGGCCGCGGCGCAGGCACGCGTCCGCCGCCGGCGCGTTCCCGGGATGTCGGCGTCCGCGCGCGCTTGCTATCATCGCTGCGGGATCTCCTTCCCACCCGGCTGCGCTACAGGATTCGCAAGCCAGCGTGACGGCGCATCGCCGCAACCCGCGCCGCACGTTCCCAATGAATCCGTGCCGGCGCGTCGCGCGTCCCCACTATTCCCGCGCGCGCCCCGGCTTCGTCAGACAGGTTCAACGATGACCGAACACATCCGCGCCGACGGCGCGATCCGCCAGTCGTCCCTCCAAGGTTCCGCATTCGAAAACACCTATGCCGGCGTGCTGTCGTTCATGCGCCGCACCTACAGCCGCGAGCTTGCCGGCGTCGACGTGGCGATTTCCGGCGTGCCGCTGGATCTCGCCACCACCTATCGCTCCGGCGCGCGGCTCGGCCCGGCCGCGGTGCGCGCGGCCAGCGTGCAGCTCGCGGAACTGGATCCGTTCCCGTGGGGCTTCGATCCGTTCGAGGATCTCGCGGTGATCGACTATGGCGACTGCTGGTTCGACGCGCACAATCCGCTCACGATCAAGCCCGCGATCGTCGAGCACGCGCGCACGATCCTCGAGAGCGGCGCGAAGATGCTGACCTTCGGCGGTGACCATTTCATCACCTATCCGCTGCTGATCGCGCACGCGGAGCGCTATGGCAAGCCGCTGTCGCTGATCCATTTCGATGCGCATTGCGACACCTGGGCCGACGACGAACCGGACAGCCTCAATCACGGCACGATGTTCTACAAGGCGGTGAAGGACGGGCTCGTCGACCCGCGCACCTCGGTGCAGATCGGGATCCGCACCTGGAACGAGGACTTCATGGGCTTCAACCTGCTCGATGCGCCGTGGGTGCACGAGCATGGCCCGCGTGCGGCGCTGGAGCGGATCAGGTCGATCGTCGGCGACCGGCCCGCGTACCTGACCTTCGACATCGACTGTCTCGATCCGGCGTTCGCGCCCGGCACCGGCACGCCGGTCGCGGGCGGCCTGTCGTCCGCGCAGGCGCTCGCGATCGTGCGCGGGCTCGGCGGCCTGAACCTGGTTGGCGCGGACGTGGTGGAGGTCGCGCCCGCCTACGATCACGCCGACATCACGGCGATCGCCGCCGCGCATGTCGCGTGCGACCTGCTGTGTCTGTGGCGGCAGCGCAAGGTCGGCGCGCACTGACCGCGCGCCGAGCGGCCCCACACGAACCCCATAACG
>NZ_JBXAPG010000007.1:0-194275 GCF_058803765.1 Burkholderia sp. GW821-FHT14F03 | reverse complement strand
GTGAAGGTGTCGTCGTCGAACATGACCTCCTTCACTTCCGGCATGTTGTCGCGGATCCACTTCACTTCCTCGAGCACGTTCTCCACCGAGCGCACGCGGTAGCGATGGCCGCTCACCGTCTGCGGCCACAGGCAGAAAGTGCAGCGCGACTTGCAGCCGCGCCCCGTGTAGATCGACACGTACGGATAGTTCAGATAGCCGATGAAGTAGTTGTCGATCTTCAGGTCGCGCTTGTAGACCGGCGCGACGAACGGCAGCGAATCCATGTCCTCGAGAACCGGACGCGTCTCGTTGTGCTCGATCGAGCCGTCCCGGGCGCGCCACGACAGGCCCTTGACCTCGGCGAGCGGCCGGCCCTCGGCGATTTCCTTGCAGGTGAAGTCGAATTCCTCGCGGCACACGAAGTCGATCGCGTCGGTCGCCGTGAGCGAATTGTGCGGATCGACCTGCACCTTCGCGCCCACCATGCCGATCAGCATCGACGGCTTCATCTTCTTGAGATCCTGCGCGAACATCGCGTCGGTCGGGAACGACGGCGTGCTCGTGTGGATGATCACGAGGTCGTAGTCGTTGGCGATCTTCAGGGTCTCCTCGACCGACAGGCCGTCGGCCGGCGCGTCGACGACGCGGCTGCCCGGCACCAGCGCGGCCGGCTGCGCGAGCCAAGTCGGATACCAGAAGGAACGGATTTCGCGCTTGGCCTGGTAGCGGGAGCCCGCTCCGCCGTCGAAGCCGTCATACGAAGGGGCCTGCAGGAACAACGTTCTCATGTCGTGGGACGCCGCGCGACGGATCGCGAACCGGCTGTTCAGTGTGTGTTCAGAATGCGAGGAAAAGACGCCGGACGTCATGCGCCGTGGTGCGGGTGCGCGCCGCTGCTAGTCGGTACGCAGGGGGGTGAATTTTCTCCGGTTGAACCGCACGTGGAGCACGACCAGTGCCCGCTGGGGGCAACGGCTGGAAAGCGTCACGATGTCGCACTGCGCGTCGCCGAATCCGATGTGGTCTCCCGCCAGCGCTGAACGAAACGCCGCTTCGGCCCATCTGCGGGCCAGCACGACCGCCGCGACGACCCACACTACTACGCCAATGCGAAAAACTGATGACGTGAACAATGTCTCCGGCGCATCGAACACGAGCATCGTCCCTAGTACGATAGCCTGTATTAGCACCGTTGCAAGTGACGCGACGAGCAGGTAGGCGCGCCATTGATCAACCGTGGCCGGGCTCATGCGATGCGGCTCCCGCGATGCCTTGCCAATATGCAGGGTTGCGAAATCATTACGCAATCCATTCCAATTCATGCATGAGGTGATCAATTTCAGGGGAGCGGCCGATCCGTTCGGCCGGTCGCCCGATGCTACCGGGAATAGCTGAAGGAAACCTTAAGCTTTCGCCCGAGAGCGGGATCCGCGGCGCGCTTACAATGGCAACGCGTGACGTCGCAGGGCCAGGATGCGGGTGGGCCATGCGGCGGCGAACCCGTGCACCGCAGCGCTCTTCGCTCATGAAAATTCTTCTCGTCGAGGACGACGACCTGATCGGCAGCGGGCTGGAAATCAGCCTGGGTCAGGCCGGCTACCACGTCCAATGGGTCCGCAATGGAAACGATGCCATGCAGGCGCTCGCGGCCCACCGCCATGCCCTGCTCGTCCTGGATCTCGGCCTGCCCGGCACGTCCGGCGCGGAGATCCTGCGCGCGCTGCGCTCGGCGGGCGACGACATCCCCGTGCTGGTTCTCACCGCGCGGGGCACGGTCGCCGACCGCGTGCGCGGGCTCGACGCCGGCGCCGACGACTACCTGGCCAAACCGTTCGAGCTGTCCGAAGTGCTCGCCCGCTGCCGCGCGCTCGTGCGCCGCTCGCAGGGGCGCAGCCAGGAGACGATCGTGTGGCGCGACCTTGCGGTCGATCTCGTCACCCGCACGGCCACGCGCAACGCCGTCCGCGTGTCCCTGACGATCCGGGAGTGGTCCATCCTGACCCAACTGATCACCCATCAAGGCGTGCCGCAATCGCGCGAGCGGCTCGAAGCCCATCTTTATGGGTGGCAGGACGGCGTCGAAAGCAATGCCATCGAGGTGCACGTCTCGAATCTGCGCAAGAAGCTCGGCAGCGACCTGATCCGGACCGTGCGCGGCGTCGGGTACGTGATGGACAAGCCATGATGTCGCGTTCGATACGCCATCGGCTTTCGTTGATGGTCCTGTCCTGCGTCGCCGTCGTCTGGATCGTGGCCGTGTACAGCAGCTTCCGGCACGCGTCGCGGGAAGTCCAGGAATGGCAGGATGCCCGCCTCGTCGAATATGCCGCGCTGATCGCCCGGCTCGACCGCGCGGATCTCGTTCAATTCGCGCGCGTCCCGATCGACGCCCGCATCGAGCTCGCGCGCCCCGGCGCCCCGCGACGCGCCGACACCGACGGCGACCGTCAGCCGCGCGACGTCCTTTACGAGGTATCCGACGCGACGGGCGCCGTGCTCGCGTCGAGCCTGCCCCGGGGCGCCGCGGCGCTCGACAGCTGGCCGGAGGCGCGCACGCGGCCGCGCGACGTCGCCATCGACGGCATCGTCTGGCGGATCTTCGCGCTCCACGACACCCCGACGGGGCGGACCATATGCGTCATGGAAACGGCCAATACCCGCAGCGACATGGCGACCGGCACGGCGCGGCGGATCGTCCTGCCGCTGCTCGCCGCCCTGCCCGTGCTCGCCTTCCTGCTGTGGGTCGCGATCGGCCGCAGCCTCGTTCCGCTCAAGGCCCTCTCGGACACGATCCACGCGCGCGACGCCGATTCGCTTGCGCCGCTCGGCATCGCGGGCGTGCCGAACGAGGTTCGAACGCTGGTCGACGCGATCGACCGCCTGCTCGCCCGGCTTCGTCAATCGAGGGTCCGGGAACGCGCTTTCACGTCCGACGCGGCTCATGAGTTGAAGACGCCGCTCGCGGCGATCAAGGTGCAGGCGCAGGTCGCCCTCTCGAACACCGATCCCGCGCTCCAGCAACTTGCCATGCAGCGCGTCGTGCAAGGCGTGGATCGCAGCGCCCGCCTCGCCGAGCAGCTGCTTTTGCTGGCCCGGCTCGACGAATACGAACGCGTGCCGGCAAGCGCCGTGGCAATGGCGGCGCTCGTCGAGGAAGCCGTCGCCCGCCGTGCCCCGGCCGCGCGCGAGAAGTCCATCACCCTTGCTATCGGGCGGGAGTCGGGGCAAGCGATCCAGGCGGATCCGGTGCTCATCGGCATCCTGATCGACAACCTGATCGACAACGCGATCAAGTACGGCACGCCGCAGGGGCGCGTCGAGGTGCGGCTGACCGACCGCGAGGCCCGGTCATGCCTTGCCGTGCTCGACGATGGCCCGGGAGTGGCCGAGGCCGAGCGCGCCCGGCTCACCGATCGCTTCTATCGCGGCGCGACCGGACAGGCGTCGGGCAGCGGGCTCGGCTTGTCGATCGCGGAACGCATTGTGCGTTACTTCAATGGAAGCCTGCGGTTCGAGACCGGGCTGGACGGCCGGGGGCTCGCCGTCATCGTCGAGTTCCCTCGTCTTGCGGAGGCGTCGGTCGATGGGCGGCCGGGTGGGAATGCAGATTCCGCGCAGCGTGCGATACCGCCGTCTTGACGCCGCATCCCGGCCAGGCCGGCCGGCGCGGCATGATCCGGACTTCATGACGGCCCGATTGGTATTACAGTGCGCATTCCTCCCACGCGAACCCAACCCCGCCATGAACCAGGCCCAGCGACATTACGACGATCTTCTCGCCGCGCATTACGTGTGGATGAACGGAGCGGAGCCGGCCGGGAAGGCGCTTGAGCAAGCGAATCTCCTGACCGATTTGGGCATCGGCACGACCGGCGAGGGTATCGCCGTCGATCTCGGCTGCGGGCCGGGCTATCAGTCCCTCGCGCTCGCCCGCCTCGGCTACGATCCGGTGATCGCCATCGACAGCAGCCGCGATCTCCTGGCGGAGCTGGACGCGGCCCGGACGGACGAGCGGATCAGGACCCTGTTCGCCGATCTGCGCACCTTTTCGACGCGGGTCGAACGGGGTTCGGTCAGCGTCGTTGTCTGCATGGGCGACACGCTGACGCACCTGGAAAATCACGCGGATGTGCTGCAACTCTATCGCGACGCCTACGACGCCCTGGCGCCGGGCGGGCATCTCGTGCTGACGTTCCGCGATCTTTCCCGGGAGCTGGTCGGGCTCGATCGCTTTCTGCCCGTGCGAGCGGATGACCAGCGCATCATGACGTGCGTTCTGGAGTATGAACCGGAGCACGTCGTGGTGAACGACCTGATACACATTCGTGAAGAAAACGGATGGACGCTCTACAAGAGCAGCTATCGCAAGCTGCGTCTTGCGCCTGCGGAACAGGTGGCGGCGTTGGCGCGCCTCGGCTTCGAGATCGACCACGACAAGCCGATCGGGCGCATGCACGCGATATCCGCCCGGAAGTAAGCGGCACTGCACCGACCGCATCCGGATATCCCGGGCGCACCGGCATTCCCCGGCCTCCCGGCGCGTCCGCACGTATCGCTGCACGGCCTTCACCTCAAGGACGAGGCCTCGATTCCGGCCCGATCGGGGCGCAGCGAAATCACGCCCCTGCCCCCGACCGGCCGGTCGCAGGGTTCAGCGCGGATCGATCAGCGCCGGCCGTCGAAGGCCGGACGCTCGAACACGCCGAGACGGTCCGGTTGCATGCGGTTCGCAAACGTTCAATCAGGCCATCTGCCCGGCATCGCCTCGTCCGACAGGAGGTCGATATGCGGGGTGTCGACGTCCACGGCGATCCGCATGGCGGGCTGAAACCGCAAGCGGATCTCGCCGGTGGGCTCCTGGCCCCGAACGAGGCGTCAGCGGCGCGCATGAGGTTCGCACTGCAATACCCGCGCCGAGGCAAACCGACGGCGTGGACGAAGCGCGGCATGCGCATGCGCCGGACGGCCACGCGGCGCGCCTGTCCCGTCACCCGCCCCAACACCGCCGGCGATGCCTCCGGAAGCCGCGTGAGCCGCGACACGGCGGACAGCACGATCACGCCCGCCTGGATCGCGAAGCCGACCACGGCCGCCCATACGCACGCCTCGATCCCATAGCGCGCGGCGACGATCGTCCCTGCCGCCGCGCCCAGCGGACGCGCGCCGTAACAGGAACGGCAGCGTCTGCGCCGTCTGCAGGAAACCCGTCTGGCCGGCACTCGCGCCGAGCGTCAACACGGCGAACAGCGGCGTCACCGCGAGACCGATCTGCTCCGCCGATAGCGCGGCGAGATTGGACAGCGCGAGACGTTGAAACGGAACGGGCAGTGCGTGCTTCACGGGAATATCTCGTGGACGTACGTCCAGGTGACGGAATGTCCGCCACCCTGCGCCGTCCCGGGATTCGTCACACTCGTTCTGTCGCGCTTGAATTCCCCGGCCGGTGGGCGCCTCGGCGCGCACTCCGGGGATAGAGGAGTGCTGACATCCAGCACTGCATTCTTTCCTGGAAGGCAATAGTAACCGCCGGTAACCGCGCGGCTGCGGAAAATGCTTTCGTCTGTTTTAAGCGGGAGGAATCGCGGCCGTTAACGGGTTACGGCGTAGGGCATTTCATGTCCGCGCGTTCTCGCCTCCCGTTGATCAAAGGTTCCATGAAGCTCAGCTACAAGATTCCCCTCGCTTTCGCCGCCGCCCTGCTGCTGATGTGCTCCGGCGCCCTGTACGGCATCCATATCCTCAATCGCTCGATCGATACCTTCACCAGCGAGGTGCAGACGAACGTGGCCGACGAGCGGCTGGTCTCGGCCATGCTCGTGCAGTTCAAGCTGCAGGTCCAGGAATGGAAGGACACGCTGCTGCGCGGCAAGCAGACCGCCAAGCTCGATCAGTACTGGAAAGCATTCCAGACCCGCGAACGCGCGGTCGACGCGCTCGCGGCGCAACTGGCGCAGCAGTTGCCGCCCGGCGACAGCCGCGCGCTCGTCGAGCAGTTCGCGCGCGCGCACACGGCGATGGGCGACGGCTACCGCCGCGGTTTCGCCGCGTTCCAGGCGGCCGGATTCGATCCCACGGCCGGCGACGCGGCGGTGGCGGGCGTCGATCGCGAGCCGTCGGCGCTGCTCGAACACGCCGCGAAGCTGATCGCGAGCCGCAGCGCCGAGGTGTCCGCGCGCGCGGGCGACGACGCGCGCCTCGCGACGATCGCGAGCATCGTGCTGATGCTGGTGGTGCTGGCCGTCGCGATGCTCGGAGCCTTCCTGTTCAGTCGCGCGATCCTGAAGCCGCTCGACGCGGCGGTCGCGTGCGCGAAGGCGGTCGCCGACGGCGACCTCACGCGCGAAGTCGACGCCGCCGGCAAGGACGAGATCGCCGATCTGTTGCGCGCGCTGCGCACGATGCAGGCCGGCCTGTCGGCCGTGGTGCTCGAGGTGCGCACCCATGCCGAATCGGTGGCGACCGCGAGCGCGCAGATCGCGGCCGGCAACCACGACCTCTCCGCGCGCACCGAATCGCAGGCGGCGTCGCTCGAAGAGACCGCGGCCAGCATGGAGCAGCTGACGGGCGTCGTGCAGCAATCCGCCGAACACGCGCAGCACGCGGCGCAGCTCGCGCACGATGCGTCCGGCATCGCGGCATCGGGCGGCGACGTGATGGCGCAGGCGGTCGACACGATGGGCGGCATTGCCGACAGCGCGGCCAAGGTCGGCGAGATCATCGCCGTGATCGACGGCATCGCGTTCCAGACCAACATCCTCGCGCTGAACGCGGCCGTCGAGGCCGCGCGCGCGGGCGAGCAGGGGCGGGGGTTCGCGGTCGTCGCGGCCGAGGTCCGTACGCTCGCGCAGCGCAGCGCCGCCGCCGCGAAGGAAATCAAGACGCTGATCGAACACTCGACGCAGCGCGTCGACGCGGGCGCGGCGCTGATCGGCCGCGCGGGCGAATCGATCCGCGAAATCGTCGGCGCGGTGCAGCGCGTCACGGCGATTGTCGGCGAGATCTCGGCCGCGTCTCAGGAACAGAGCGGCGGCATTCACCAGGTCAACATCGCGGTCACGCAGATGGACGAGGCCACCCAGCGCAATGCGGCGCTGGTCGAACAGGCCTCGGCCGCGACCCAGGCGCTCGCGGAGCAGGCGGGCGCGCTGCGGCACGCGGTGGCGGTGTTCAGGCTGCCCGAAGCGGCGCGGACCTGAACCGAGCGCGCGCCGGCACGCATCCACAACGCGGGCCCGGCGCGCCGGCACGCGTCGATCGGCGCACTGAAATGCCCCGCGCCGCCGCGCACACCGCATGGCGCCGATTCGCAGGAGCGCGTGCCACGCACCGTGCCCGGCGATCACGGGCCGCGCACGAGCAACGTGCTTGCCGGTCGCGCCGCAGCGCACGGAGCCCGCTCGTGCAGCCCGGCCACGCGCGGCGGGTCGCCCCACCCGGCCCCGCGCATCCCGCGCATCCCCGCTGCGCATTCGCCGGTCGCAGATTTTTCTTCACGCGCAGGCGTCGCCGGCCGTCCTTGCCTCAGTCCCGCCGAACCTTCCGGCGAGCACGCCCTCTGTGTCCCTCACCGTGGAGAACGCCATGCCTGAAGCACCGCCCCGCCCATGCAACCGCCCCGCCGCGTCGCGGCGCCTTCCGGCCGACGCGCGCAGGTGCGCGCATGCAACGGGAGCCGGCCATGCCTGACGAATCGCTCACCCCGCAGTTTCGCCAACTCGCGGAGCAACGCCTGGGGCAGCCGCTGACGCCCGAACTGGAGCGGTGGCTGCTGCAGCAGATACGACAGCAGCCGGCTTCGCCCGATGCGACGCCCGGCGCCCCCCGCGCGGCGAACGCCGCCGCGCCGGGGGCGAACAACCGCCAGGCCGTGCGCCAGCAGATGCGTCACTTCCTGCAACTGAACCAGCAGCGCGCCTACGAGAACATGCGCGGCATTCTGCAAACCATCGACACGCAGAACGCCACGACGCAACGGCTGCTGGAAAACGAACAGCAGAAGGTGGCGGGCATGGTCGACGCGGGCGAGCCCGCCGCCGCGCCGCCGCCGGCCGACGGTGCGGCCACGCAGGATGCGACCCGGCAGGCGCTCGAGGCGATCGCCGAGCATCTGGCCGACCTGATCCGCCAGGAAGTCGAGCGCAGCTTCGTCATCCATCTGGCGCCGCTCGCGCAGCAGGTGAACGAGATCCACGCGTGGCTCGCGGCGCTGGGCGCGCAGGCCGCGACCGTCGCCGCGCCCGCACCGGCCGAACCGTCGCCCGCGGTTCACGCGCCGCCTGACGAAGCGTCCTTGGAATAGCACCTGGGACACGCGGCGCGACGCAGCAGCGGCAGGCTCCCGGTGTGCGATCCCTCAATGTCGTCACCTGAACCAAGGAGCAAAAGATGTCGGATACGTGCCAAGTGTGCCAAGTCAATCCCGCGATCACCGATGCGGTCACGCAAGCGAACGTGAAGGTGGTCGCCGAAGCGCCGGCGATGGCGATGGGTTCGCTGTATCAAGCCCAGAGCCATTCGCTGAGCATCCTGTTCGAGAACGCCGTGCAGCAGCAATCGCAGGCGGCGATCCAGTCGCAGACCTCGACCAACGTCGGCACGATGCAGCTGTACACGATCGGACCGGAAAGCGCGGGCGCGGCGGCCACCGAGATCGGCTCGAACGGCATCCTCGCCGTGCTGGCCGACGTGATCGCCATCGGCAAGACCATCGGCGGCACCGCCTGACGCGCGCCTCACGCGCGGCGGCCCGATGCGGCGGGCCGCCGTCGCCGGCGCGCGAGCCCTGCGCGCCGCGCGATGCGTCGCTCCCATGCTTCGTCACCCCCTATTGATTCCGCTGTGCGCAGCGCCGGCCCACCGTCGCGATGGCCAGCCAACCAGGAGATTCGTCCATGCCCACCCCTGATCCGACCACGCCCACCACGACCACGCCCTGCAAGGCATGCGGCGTGAATCCGGCGATCACCGACGCGGTCACCCAGACCAATGTGAAAGTGGTCGCGGAAGCCCCCGCGATGGCGATGGGTTCGCTGTACCAGGCGCAGAGCCACTCGCTCGGCATCCTGTTCGAGAACGCCGTGCAGCAGCAATCGCAGGCGGCGATCCAGCTGCAGACCTCGACCAATGTCGGCACGATGCAGCTGTACGCGCTCGGCGCGGAGAGCGCCGGCGCGGCCGCCACCGAGATCGGCACGGCCGGCGTGCTGTCCGCGCTGGCCAGCGCGATCGCGCTCGGCAAGGCGCTCGGCGGCGGCGCGTAAGCGCCCGTCGGCGGCCGGCCGGACCCGGCCGCCGTTGATGCCGGCCGCCGCCGCATCCCGGCGGCGGCCGGTTCCGCGCGTGGACGTTCCCATTCGCGCCCTCCCCGCCCCCTTCCCTGCCATCGAGGAGCAACGCCATGCCAGATCAGGTCTCCCCCGCGATCACCGATGCCGTCACCCAGGCCAACGTCAAGGTCGTGGGCGAGTCGCCCGCCGTCGCGCTGGGCACGCTCATGCAGTCGAATGCGCACGCGACGTCGATCCTGCTTCACAACGCCGTGCAGATGCAGGCGAACCAGGCGGCCGCGAACATGGCCGCGACCACCGTCGGCATCCTGCAGCTCTATGCGGGATCGCCCGTGGGCGTGGCGGCGGCCGCGCGCGCGGCGAACCAGAACCCGCTGGCCCAGCTCGCGCCGATCGCCCAGCTGATCACCGCGCTGAATCCCCGACGCGGCTGACGCATCGGGCGGCCCTGCGTGTCGATGCGCGGCGGAGAGCCGGCGCGAAGCCGGGCGGCGGCCTGCCGTTCTTCTTCCGCCGGGGTGGCCGGCTCGTCCTCCAGGCGCTGCCCGCCGGCGCGCGCCTCGCGATCGATGCGCGTGCATCGAATCAGGACGAATCCGATTCGGCGCCGATGCCCGCGCGCCGATCGCGGCGGACTCTCCGGAAGGCTATCCGGGCCGCCGTGACGCCCGGACGGCCGCGCCGCCGGCGGGGCGTTCGGGCAACCCGGCCGTAAGCCGGACATCCCGGATCTCGGGTGCGCGAATTCCGGGGGCGCCGCTCGCAACCGGGCAGGCCCGGACGACTTCGGGGAAACGCCGCAGCCGGTCTTCGCATCCGCGTCCGAGGCCGCGATAGCGACGACACCGACGCCACCGAGGCCGCTTCCCGCCCGCGACGCTTCGCCCTCCACCACGGTCTCGTACGCGCCTTCCCACGCTCAGCGCAGTCACGCCCCTTCCGCCGCCCGCCGCCCTACCTGTTCTGGTAGGTATTCGAACCCCCTTTTCACACCGTACGGACACGGACGTTTTTCCGCTGAGTGGAGTGGCCAGATCAACCTATACAACCGCGTACGGAGACCATGTCAGCTCTCGCCCTTGCCCAGCCTCAGGCGTCATCCGCGTCGTCGATACTCGACACGCTTCCCGATTCGCTCCGCCTGCATGTCGAGCAGCATCTCGCCCCGCGCTCGGGGCGCGGCAATCGCCTGCTGTTCTTCAAGGGCGATCCCGAGGACTTCATCGCCTTCGTCCAGCAGGGCCGCGTGTACAAGACGCTGCACGAGCCGGGCGGGCGGGAAATCATCGTCGGCCATTCGCTGCCGGGCGAGATGATCGGCGAAAGCGCGCTGCTCGGGCCGCATCGCCGCAGCTTCACCGCGCAACTGAGCCCCGACTGCCGGATCGCGCTGCTGCATCGCGCGTACTTCGCGCCGCTGCGCGCCAACGTGGAGTTCATGGCCCGTATCCACGAGCAGCTCTGCCGCCATGTCCACGAGCTGAGCGACTTCGTCGAATCGGCTTGCCTGTACCGGCTGGAGGCGCGGCTCGCGCGCTATCTGCTGGATCCGATGCACGGCGGCAGCCAGGAAATCCTGCTGCCCGCGAACCAGGCGATTCTGGCCGCGATGCTCAATGTCAGCCGGCCGCGCCTCAATATCATTCTCCAGAAACTACAGCGCGAAGGCTTTATCCGTTTGCATCGGCATGGCTTGACGATCGAAGCGCCGGAGCGGCTGCGCTCGATCGTGGCCGGCAATCAATGAACGGGTTCGGCGCGCGGCCGGCGAAGGCGCGGTGTTACCTGCATAACTGCGCCCCGCATGGCTTCGCCGGGATCCTGTGTTTTCCACCCATCAGGAAAATACAGGATGAAATCCTCGAATCCATCCGAGACTCGGACTGATCCGCTGCTCACCGAACAGCTCGATCGCACGTGGCGGGAAATGCAGGGGAAACTTCGCCGCCGCGCCCGCCTTTTATGCAAGGGAGACATCCACCGCGCCGATGAATTGATGTCGGATACCGCGCTCAAGGTGCACCTCTATCTGCAGCGCTCCCCGGAGCGCGTGCAGAATCTCGCCGGCTTCCTGTTCCTCGCGCTCAATCACGCGTTTCTCGACCACGCGCGTCGCCGGCACCGGGAAAGCAGCGTGATCGAATTCGACGCCGACTGGGATGAAGATCACCTGATCGAACTCGCCGGCCACGCGCCGTCGGTCGAACATCAGCTGTTGCTGCGCCAGCAGCTGCTGCGTCTCGAACATGTGCTTGCCGCGCTCACGCCGCAGCAGCGCACGCTGTTCTCGCTCAAGTTCGAGGAGGAGCGGCCTTATCTGCACATCGCCGCGACGCTCGGGATCAACGAGCCGCTCGCACGCAAACGGGTGGAACTGCTGCGCAAGAAGCTGAGGGCCGAACTGGGGTGAGGATGGCCTCGCGCAAAGGACGTCGCGCGGATTGCCTCGCCCGGATTCACAAGCGTCGGCCGGCCGCGTCCGTAATCGCAGAGGGCAACGCCGCTTCGTCGGCCGGCCCGTTTCCTTCCATCCGCCGCCGCACCCGAGATCCGAGGAGGCCTCGTGGCAGACAAAGTCAACGAACAGATCACCGACGCGCTCACGCAGACCAACGTGAACGTCGTCGCGGGATCCCCGGCCCAGGCACTGGGCATGCTTTACCAGATGTTCGGCCAGGCGGTCGGCATCTCGGCGCAGAACATGACGCAGCAGCAGGCGGCGCTCAACCAGATTTCCAATGCAGTCGTATCCAAGGCCGTGGCGATGATCCTGTCCGTCGAGCCGTCGGCGAAGAGCCCGACGGCGGCCGGCCAGCCGGCTCGGGACGCGGCGACCTGACCACGGAGACGCTTGAACAATGACGAGGAAGACCACTCCGCCCGCCCGACGCGGCGCCCCCGCGCCCGAGGCGCCCCCGCCGCCCGACCCGGTCGGCGCGCTCGCGCCGCCTGCGCCGCTGGCCCGCGCGTGGCCGGCGAGCCGCCTGAAGCAGTTCTCGGGCGCGCTGCGCGCGCCGGACCCGGCGGGCGCGCCGACGCTGTTGAATCGCCAGAGCATCGAGTCGGTGCAGGCGATCAACGCGGAAACGGCGGCCTACGCGACGACCCAGATCGCGGTCGGCCCCAACATGATGATCACGCAGGCGGGCGGCATGGTCGCGCAGGCGGCCGCCAACTACTTCGAGGCGTCGGCGTCGCTGGCGATCGCCGGCAAGAGCGTGCTCATGAAGGATCTCGCGCAAAAGACCATCGACGAGGACGCCGGCGGCATGGCGATGGATGCGATGGGGCTGCTGCTGACCGACCTGTTCGTCGCGACGGCGGCGATGGTCGCGGGCGCCGCCGAGGCGATCGAGGGCGAAGCGGCCAGCATCGCCCTCGACAAGATCGATCAGAGCCTGCAGAAGTATCAGGCGCTGCTCGACAAGAAAGGCGCATGACGCGCCGTGCGCCGCGCGGCGCACGGCCTGCTCAATTCAGGCTTTGATTGACGACGAGCCCGCTGTGCAGCGCGCGCACGCCCTCGACGCGCTTGGTCGTCGCGACCGCCGCGCCGATCTCGTGGTTCGAGCCCAGGTCGCCCGTCAAGGTCACCGCGCCCGAGGTATCGGCGCGGACCTGGATGCGGGTGGGCGTACGGATGGCGCGATCATGCGAGAGCGCGGCGACCACGCGGCCTTCCAGTGCGTTGTCCTCGGGCAGCGGCGCCTGTTGTTGCGCGCGAGCGCCCGGCGTCAGCGCGAGCATGGCGACCATCAGTGCGGGAGCGAATCGATGCGTGTTCATTGCGTGACCTCGTTCGGTTCGGGGATGCCGGCGATGCGGCGGGAATGCGACGATGCGACGGCGGGCGCCGCTCAGGCGCCGGTGTGCTTGCGGATCGCGTCCGCGGCCTCGCCGGCCTTCTCCTGCAGCTTGCCGGCGGTCTTCTCCGCCTGGCCCTCGGCCTGCGTGGTGCGATCGCCCGTCACCTTGCCCAGCGTTTCCTTGACCGCCCCCTTCACCTGCTTGAGCTTGCCTTCGATACGGTTCTTGTCCATGGTTCACTCCGTTGAAATCAGGAAAGGCGGCTCGGCGCGTCGCATGCGCGTTGCCGTCGAGTCACCATGATTCCAGTCGTGAAGGGCATGCGACAGTGACAGATGCCCCAGCGCGGCTAGTGCATCCGCACCGGGTACATCCGCACCGGGTACATCCGCACCGGGTGCATCCACACCGGGTGCATCCACACCGGGCGGGTGGATCCATCGGGAATGAGATTGCGGGCGAAGAAAAAAACGCGGTCGATGCCGATGCCTGCGCCGGGGCGCTCCCGGCATCCGCCGCGCCGTGCCGGCGCGAGCCGGCCGCCCCTGCATCGCGCGCCGACCGCGGGATCGGCGCGCCCCCCGCGCATGCTAAGCCACCGACGACCGGAATCCGTCGCGCAGCTCGCGCTTGAGCACCTTGCCGATCGGGCTGCGCGGCAAGGCGTCGATCACCACCACGTCCGCGAGCCGCTGCGTGCGGCCGAGCCGCGCATTGGCCCATTCCGCGAGCGCCGCTCCCGTCGCGCCCGCGCCGTCGCGCAGCGTGACGAAGGCGACGGGCGTCTCGCCCCAGCGCTCGGAGGCCACCCCGACCACCGCCGCTTCCGCGATGTCCGGATGCGTGACGAGCACCTGTTCGAGGTCGCTCGGATAGATGTTGAACCCGCCCGAGATGATCATGTCCTTCTTGCGGTCCATCAGCACCAGGAAGCCGTCCGGGTCGAAGCGGCCGATGTCGCCCGTGCGGATGTAGCGCTGCCCCTCGGCGTCGAACCACTCCGCCTCGGCCGTCTTGTCCGGCTGCCGGTAGTAGCCCGTCATCATCGTCGGCGAGCGGCCGACCACCTCGCCGATCGCGCCCGGCTCCAGCTCCCGGCCCTGCTCGTCGATGATGCGCATCTCGTGGCCGGGCATCGGCTTGCCGACCGTGTGCAGCTTGTCCGGATGCGCGTTCGCGCACAGCTCGCACGACGCGCCGCCCTCGGTCATCCCGTAGAACTCGCTCAACACACCCGGCCAGCGGCGCACGACCTCGGCCTTCACGCCGGCCGCGAACGGCGCGCTCGTGCACGACTTCGCGAGAAAGCTCGACAGGTCGTAGCGATCGAAGTCCGGATGCGCGATCAGCCGCTGATACTGCACCGGCACGAGCATCGTGTGGGTCGCGCGATGGCGCTGCGCCAGTTCGAGGTACGTCGTCGCGTCGAACTTCGGCATCAGCACCACGGTGCCGCCGAGGGCGAGCGTCGGGAAGAACGACACGAGCGTGGTGTTCGAATAGAGCGGCGTCGCGGTCAGCGTCACCGAGCCCGGCCCGTAGCCGCGCTCCGCGCCGCGCGCGCTGTAGGAAAAACGCATCGCGTGCGACTGCACGATGCCTTTCGGCACGCCGGTGGTGCCCGACGAATAGATGAGGTTGAATGCCCACTCGGGGCGGATCTCCACCCGCCGCGCGGCCGTGCCGGCCGGCGCGAGCCAGGTGTCGAACCCGGGCGCGGCGGGCGTGCCCACCGTGTCCAGGCGGATCAGGGTCGGGCCGGCCGGCAGCGCGACCGCCTCGAGCGCCCGCTCGACCGGCTCGTCGAGCAGCAGCACGCGTGCGCCGGCATTGGCGA
The DNA here is from genome assembly GCF_058803765.1 of Burkholderia sp. GW821-FHT14F03. Classification (NCBI taxonomy): domain Bacteria; kingdom Pseudomonadati; phylum Pseudomonadota; class Betaproteobacteria; order Burkholderiales; family Burkholderiaceae; genus Burkholderia; species Burkholderia sp. GW821-FHT14F03. Next base: position 179,362 of record NZ_JBXAPG010000007.1, on the reverse strand, counting down.
TCATCGCGGCCAGGCTGTCCGGATGCGCGCTCGGCGACAGCGGCGCGACCGCCGCGCCGGCCCGCAGCGCCCCGATGAAGGCCGCGACATAGCGCGGCGATGCGCTCGCGCAGATCGCGACGACCTCCTCCGGCGCGATGCCGTCGCGCTGCAGCGCGCTCGCACAGCGTTCGGCCAGGGTATCCAGCGCGGCGTAGCTCAGCGTCTCGCCGTCGCACACGAGCGCGGGCGCGTCGCCGCATGCCCGCGCATGATGGCGCACCGCATCGGGGAGGCTTACGAACGGCAGGCCGGCGATTTCGATCGTTGCAGTCGTCATGGCGTCACGCTCCCGGTTGCACGATGACCTTGCCCTTCACCGCCCGGCCCGCCATGCGCGCGAGCGCGTCGGCCGTGCGCGCGAGCGGCACGCGTTCGGTGATCGCCGGCCGCACCCGTCCCTCGGCGAACCAGGCGGCCAGCAGCTGCATGTCCTCGGCGTAGTGCGCCGGCGCACGCCGCATCGCGTCGCCCCAGAACACCCCCAGGACATCGCGCTCCTTCAGCAGCGTCAGATTGAGCGGCAGCTTCGGAATCTCGCCGTTCGCAAAGCCCACCACCAGGTAACGCCCGCGCCACGCGGTCGCGCGCAGCGCGGCCTCGCTGTACGCGCCGCCCACGGGATCGTAGACCACGTCCACGCCGCGTCCCTGCGTGAGCGTGTCGACGCGCCGCCGCAGATCCTCGTTGCCGTAGTGAATGAACTCGTCGGCGCCGGCGTCGCGGCACAGCGCGAGCTTGTCGTCGCTCGAGGCGGCCGCGATCACGCGCGCGCCCAGCGCCTTCGCGATCTCGACCGCCGCGATCCCGACGCCGCCCGCCGCGCCGAGCACGAGCACGGTCTCGCCGGCTTGCAGCCGCGCGCGCCGCTGCAACGCATGCAGCGACGTGCCGTAGGTCAGCACGAACGCCGCGCCCTGTTCGAAGTCCATGCCGGCCGGCAGCGCCATCAGCCGCTCGGCGGGCGCGACGCACTGCTGCGCGAAGCCGCCGTAGCCCGGCGACGCGATCACCGCGTCGCCCACGCGCCAGCCGCGGACGTCGGGCCCGAGCGCGTCGATCACGCCCGCGAACTCGGCGCCGGGCGAGAACGGCAGCGCCGGCTTGACCTGGTAGAGGCCCTGCGCGATCAGCACGTCCGGAAAATTGAGCGATGCGGCCTTCACGTCGATCCGCACCTCGCCGGCCGCGGGCGTGGGCGCCGGCGCGTCCTCGACCCGCAACTGGTCAAGCGGCCCGAATGCATGGCAAAGCAGTGCTTTCATGTGGCTTGTCTCCCGATGCGGCGCGCGGCCCGCGCGCCCGATGTCCGATCGCGCGCCAGCCGGCCCGCGTCATCTCGTCTTCCGCCTTCGTATGCTGCCGCGGCCATGATAGCCATTCCCCACCGCGGCTGCGTCGAGCATGCGCTGGAACGCATGTTTGAAACGGAGGCGCCTGCGCGCGGGCGGCGTCTTCGGCATTCCGGTTCGCCCGCCGGGCAATTCCGCGTCGATGTCATTTCATTGACGGAAAAATCGATTTTTTACTTCCGCTCGATTCGCGGGTTTCATTGTTTCAAATTCCAATGAATTAATTTTCGTCTTTTTCGTTATCCCTGCCAATTCCAACAGGTGTATCGCATTTATCCGCGCGTTAATGTATTAATCATCATCGACGGAGAATCCCGTGGAACAATACACGACCGATTTCAATGTGCTGACATTCGGCGATGCGCAGGCGAGCGCGGATCTCGCGCCGATTGCGCACTGGGCGGAACAATTCCTGTGCGCGCCGCATCCGGCGGTGGGCCGCAGCGGCGACGTCTGCCCGTTCACGCGCGCCGCGATCATGAAGAACACCTTCGAGTTCGTGTGCAGCAATGCGCGCGTCGAAACCGGATTCGTGGAGGAACTCCTCGACCACCTCGGCGATTTCGAACGCAGCGGCGGCCCGGGCGATCTCTATCGCTGCCGGCTGATCGTGCCGCTGCGGCTCGCCGAGCCTGCCCGCGTGGTGGCGGCCGCGCAGCAGCGCCTGAAGCCGACGTTCGTGGCGCGCCGTCTCATGATCGGCCAGTTCTATCCGGACTGCGACGAGCGCGGGCTTTGGAACCCCGAGTTCCGTCCGCTACAATGTCCCGTCCCGTTGATCGCGATCCGCAACATGGTCCCCACCGATGTCGCGTTCCTGTACGACGACGCCAGCTACATGGCCACCTATCGCGACTGGTTCGCCGAGCGTGGGACCCGGGTCATCCGCCAGTACGAACAGCAAAGAGGGCTCGCGCAGTGAGCACGTCGTCATCCGCCGTTGAAATGCGTCCGGGGCTGTTTCGCACCAGCCTGTATGTCGAGAAGCTGAAGCTGGCGTTCAGCCAGTTCTTCGTGAAGTCGCCCGAGGGCGAACTGCTGTGCGTCGAAACCGGCATGCGCGCGACCTTTCCCGAGCTGGCGCGGCAACTCGGCGCGCTCGGCCTGTCGGCCGCGCAGGTCGGCAGCATCGTCGTGCCGCATTTCGAGGCCGACGAGATGGGCGCGCTGCCCGAGTTCCTCGCCGCCAATCCCCGCCTCACCGCCTACGCGCACCCGATCTGCACGCACGCGCTCGCCGATCTGTTCGAGGTGCGCGCGAAGCCGCTCAAGGACGGCGCGCCCGTCACGCTGTCCGGCACCGAGGTCGTGCCGCTGTTCGCGACGCACGTGCACCAGTGGGATTCGCTGGTCGTCTACCTGCCGGCGTACCGGACGCTGCTGTCGTCCGACCTGTTCATGAGCCACGGCGATGTCGCGACGCCGCACGACGATCCGGTCGCGGCCATCGTCGCGTCGATCGAGAAGTCCGGCTACCTGCCGTCGCTGCGTCATTTCGCGGCCGCGCTGCGCAAGATCCGGGCGCTCGATCTCGATCTGATCCTGCCGATGCACGGCCCGGCGATCACCCACGACATTCCGCGCGTAATTTCGGACCTGCTCGACTACTGCGAGCAGGCGTCGACCGCCGAGGCGCGCCGCGCGTGATCGACTGGAAACTGCTCGTCACGTTCGCGGCGACCACCTTCCTGCTGAACCTGACGCCCGGCCCCGCCGTGATGCAGGTGATCGGCCAGGCGATGACCAACGGCTGGCTGCGCGCGCAGGCGGGCGTGCTCGGGATTCTCGCGGGCAATCTCGTGTATTGCGCGGCGTCCGCGCTCGGCCTGAGCGCGATCCTGTTCGCGAGCCCGACGGCATTCGACATCGTGAAGTACGCGGGCACCGCGTATCTCGCCTGGCTCGCGCTGAAGATCCTGCTCTCGCGCGGCGGCGCGCAGGCGCTGGCGCAGGGGCGTCGCGAATCCGCGGGCGCGCTGTTCGGGCGCGGCGCGCTGCTCGCGCTGTCGAATCCGAAGTCGATGCTGTTCTTCTGCGCGATCCTGCCCACCTTCGCCGGCAACGCACACGACATTCCCAAAACGATCGCCTGGCTCGGCGCGGCCGCGCTCGCGATCGAGTATCCCGTGCTGCTCGCCTACAGCGTGACCGCCTCGTTCGCGCGCCGCTGGACCAGCCGGCCCGGCTTCGCGCGCGGCCTGAGCCGCGTCAGCGGGCTGATGCTGCTCGGCGCGGCGGTGCTCGTCGCCCGCACGTCGATGTAAAGTCCGTGCGTCGCGCGGCCTTCCCTCCCTTCGCGCTCCCCGTCCCGCTGCGCATTCGCACGCTCGAATCGATCGTGATTCACGTCACCAAAGATTCATTGGATTAAATTCCAGGATCGTTTAATTTGAGCAAGCCTGATTAAAAAAGCATGAGCGGTGATTAAATCGACCGCTTCGAATCACGCCTGTTTCCATTCCGATTCCATCAAGCGAGGGCATTATGCGACTGCGAGTCTGGCGTTATCTCCTGCCGATTTTCCTGGTCTTGCACGGCGCGGCGCCGCGTGCGGAAACCCCCGCCGCCGCATCGGCGCCGCAGGCCCACGCGTGGCGGGCGCTCTATTGCGCGGCGAACGGCGGTCGCGACATCACCGAGCAGGGCCAACTGAGCGTCGGCGAAGATGTCACGGCGGTGGCGGTCTGCCAGTATCCGGCGGCCGACGCCGCCGCGCCGCGCGCGAAAGCCGCGGCCGCGGTGGGCGGGCCCATCCAGCTTTCGCCGGTGACCGCGACGCTGCATCCGCCCGCCGGCGATTTCTCGCTGTCGGCAGGCAACCCGCTGCCGGTCTCGTGCTCGGCCGATCTCGCGATCGCGCGCTGGCCGAACCTGCCGGCGGTCAGCAACGGCACGTCGAAGTTCAACTGCCGCGGCTACAACGTCGGCCAAAGCTCGGTGGGCTGCGGCGTGCAATGGTCGGGACCGACCTCGGTGACGGTCGGCGCGACGCCGTCCGGCGGCAGCGCGAGCGTGAACTTCACGTGCGCCGCCACGCGGCTCGGCGCGATCAGCACCGTGATGGACTATTCCTACAACGACGCGCTCTATCAACGCATCTTCTATTCCGCGCAGGGCGTGTTCGGGACCATCAATGTCCGTCAGTAAGCGTTGCCGCCCGGAGGTTCGATGACGCGGACGCCCGGTTCCGCGCCGGGCGTCCGCGGGCTGGCCGCTGCCCGCGCGAGCCTGCCGCTGGCGATCGCGCTGGCGGGTTGCGCCGCGTCTCCCGCGCCCGACGCCGGGCCCGACGCGTTCGCGCGGCACGTCACGGTCGCCTGCGTGGCCGGTCCGGATCAGGCGGAAACGCCCTGCCTGTCGAGCGCGCTGCGTGCGTGCGACGGCGACGCGAAACTGAAAAGGGTCCATCTGCACGCCGCGCTGCCGGTGACGGAGGGCGTCGACCAGCATCCCGCGCCGAGGTATCAGTACTCGGCTACCTACGCATGCGTGAACGCGCGGTGAGCGCATCCGCCTCCCGGGCCGTCGGGCGCGGCGCAGCGCGACGTCGGTGAACGCCGGGCGCGGCAGGCGCGATTCCGCCGTCCGTCACGCCCCGCCCCGGCCCCGCGCCACAGTCTTTCAACGGATCCGACACCCTCTCCGCCTCGATCCACTGCTTCGGTCTGCGAACGGACGCGCACCAAAATATGGACGCATGCGCACCTCGTTCGGCATTCGCGCTACCTAATATGAAGCGTCGGATGACGGCCTTCACGCCGACCAACGACGCTTCCATTCCAAGGAGACAGGCATGACATCGAGCCATTCGAAGCACCTGGTGCGCCGGACCCTGACCATGCTCGCAGTCGGGCTCGCGCTCAGCGGCGCGGCCGGCGCGACGAGCCGGACGGGCGGCGCCTATGCCGGCCCCGTGCCCGCCGCGTCCGTCGCGCTGCGCGCGGAACCGCTGCGTCTCGTCGACGACGGAACCGCGCTGAACGCACGCGCCCAGCAGACCGCGCTCGTGGACAGCTGTGCGAGCAGATGGTATTGGCGCAGCCTGATCGAGGAATTCACCTGTGGGTTCAGCGGACAGGGCTGGATCAACTGATCCCCTGCTCCGCCCCGCGCCTCAGCGGTCGCGCGCGAGTTGCGCCAGCAATTCGCGCGCCTGCTCGACGAGGTCGTCGGCAGTCGGCCGCAGCGCGAGCGGCAGCGCGTCGCGCAAGTGCCGCAGGTGTGCGTGGCTGCTGCGCGCATAGGCGGGATCGTAGTGCGTGTCGACGAGCGCCTCGAGCAGCGGCAGACGTTGTCCGGCGTCGAGCAGCGCCTGCCATTCGCGGATTCGCGCATGCCCATGCAGTTCGCTCAGCCGCGCGAGCTGCGCGTGGAAGCGCGCGGGATCGTCGAGCAGGTGCGCGTAGTCGTCGAGCAGCAGCGCAACCCGTTCCTCGCGGCTCGCCTCGATCCGCACACAGCGCGCGTCGCCGATTCCCGCCACCATCGAGAGCGGCAGCGTGATCGCGCCGATCCGGCGGCTTTCCGCCTCGACGAACACCGGCCGCGCGGGATCCAGGCCCTCGAGCGCGCCGACGAGCGCGGTATCGAAGGCCTTCTGCGACGGCTGCGCCGCGTCCGGCAGCGCGCCGAGCACCGAACCGCGATGCGCGGCCAGCCCTTCGAGGTCGAGCGTCTGCGCGCCCGCCTGAGCGAGCGCGCCGAGCAGCCGGGTCTTGCCGCTGCCGGTCGGGCCGGCCAGTACGACGAAGCGATACGCGGACGGCAGCGTGTCGAGCGACGCGAGCACCGAGCGGCGGTACTGCTTGTATCCGCCTTCGAGCTGGCGTGCGCGCCAGCCGATCAGGTTGAACAGCACCGTCATCGATTTCGAGCGCGCGCCGCCGCGCCAGCAATAGATGAGCGGCCGCCACTTGAGCGGCCGGTCGGCGAACAGCGTGTCCAGGTGGTGCGCGATGTTGCGCGCGGCCATCGCCGCGCCGACGCGGGTCGCCTCGTGCGGCGACACCTGCTTGTACATCGTGCCGACGATCACGCGCTCCTCGTTGCTGAGCACGGGTGCGTTGAGCGCGCCGGGCACATGGTCCTCGGCGAACTCGAGCGGGGTCCGGACATCGATGATCTCGTCGAACTCGGCCAGCTGGTCGAGGGTGGCAATCTGTGGATTCAAGGCGGGTGGTGGCGAGCGGGCCGGTTCGGTCTTGGCGGAAAGAACGATTATCCCATGCGCAGCGGCGCCGAACGCCCTGCGTCAAATCCACAGCCGATAGAGCCAGAACGATTCGTCTTCGCCGAACCGGCGCGCGAACTCGCTCGGCGAGAAGCCGGTGATGGCTTTCGACACGCGGCTCAGGTGCGCCTGGTCGGCGAAGCCCTCGTCGTGCGCGATGCCCGCCCAGTCGAACGGCAAGCCCGCCTCGAAACGCGCGCGCGCGGCAAAGAACACGCCCTCGGAACGCACCAGCGCCTGCCACTCCCGCAACGAGCGCCCACTGTACGCGCGCACGCGGCGCTCGACCTGCCGCGCGCTGTGCGTGCGCCGCCATTCGTGCGCCTGCCGTGCGAGCCGCTGCACCCAGTGCCGGCCGACCTGCTCCAGCGTCGGCGCGGCGCTCGCGCGCCCGCGCAGCGCCTGCCAGCGCGGCGCGAGATGCTGTTCGAGCGCGGCGAGCAAGGCCGCGTCGTCGGGCGCGGCCACCAGCGCCCGGAACAACGGCTGCCAGCCCGCGTCGAGCACCGCGGCGGCATCCACCACCTGATCCTGAAGCGCCGCCGGATCGATCCCGAACAGATGCCGCGCGACATCCGCCGTCATGCACAGGAAGCCGCCGCGCCCTTCCCGCGGCCCCCAGCTGGCGAGCGGCCGCGACTGGCTGCCGCCCAGCGCGACCTGCGCGCGCAGCGGACGCCAGCACGGCCCGTCTTCGCCGCGCTCGACGATGCCGAGCGTGTCGCTGTCGAACCACGAGAGCGTCAGGAGCGGCGAGGCCGACAAGTGAGTGAGCCGCTGCGCGCCGTCGAGCCCGAGGCCGCGCGTATCGCGGCTGACCACGGCGATGAGGGCCCCCTGCAAGGCGGGCGGCGGAAGATGCAGGCGCGCGGCCTGCGCGCCGCCCGGGGCGCGGGGCGCGCGCGCATACGGATCGGGACAGGATGGCGGCGGCTCGGCATACATGGGGGTCGAGTATAGGCACGGGCCCCGCGCGTGTCGATGTCGTTTCGCTTCAAGACGCGCGGGCGCGGCGCGCCAACAATGCACGCCATGAACAAGCCCACGACCTCTCCCTGCCCGCACCGCGCCGATGCATCGTCCGCGCCCGTCGTTCCTTCTTCCGCCGGCGCCTGGCCGCCGGGCCCCGCCGCCGGGTTCACCGGCTGGGGCCTGCTGCGCGCGATGTCGCGCGACATGTTCAGCGCGCTGCACGCGTGGCAGCACGCGCACGGCGACGTGTTCCACCTGCGCATGTGGCCCGAGCACCAGCTCGTGATCTGCGATCCGGCGCTGGTGCGCGACCTGCTCGTCACGCACCACGACGCGCTGATCCGCTGGGAGCGGGCCATGCGGGTGTTCTCGCAACTGAACGGCCGCAGCGTCTTCATCTCGGAAGGCGAGCCCTGGCGCGCCAAACGCCATGCGCTGCAGCCGAACTTTTCGCGTCAGGCGGTGGATGCGTTCGTGCCGACCATCGCCGCGGCCGCCGACCAGGCGCTCTCGCGCTGGCGCACCGACGGCGGGCGTTGCGCGATCGAGAGCGCGCTGACCTCGCTGACGATGGACGTGATCCTGCGCATGATGTTCTCGGACCAGGTCGGCGACGATGCGCACCGGGTCGAGGAAGCCGTGCGCGCGGCGGTCGTCGCGGCCAACGCGGAGGTGTTCTGGCCGACGACCTCGCCGAACTGGATGCCGTGGAAGCGGGCCAAGCGCGATGCGCTCGTGCTGCTGCGCGATCTCATCGGCCGGCACGTGGACGCGCGCCTGCGCACGCCGTCCGACAGCTGGCCCGACGATCAGTTGACCCGGCTGCTGCATCTGCGTCGCGAGGATCCGGCCGGCTGGTCGCTGGAGGCGATCCGCGACGAATGCATGACGACCTTCGTCGCCGGTCACGAAACCGCGGCGGCCACGCTGACCTGGTGGGCGTGGTGCATGGCGGCGAACCCGGCCGCGCAGCGCGCGGCGCGCGCCGAGGTCCGCGCCTGTCTCGGCGACGCGGCGCCGACGCCCGACACCCTGCCCGCGCTGCGCTATGTCACGCAGACGCTGAAGGAGACGCTGCGGCTCTATCCGGCCGCCCCGATGCTGATCGCGCGGCGCGCGACGGCGCCCTTCACGCTCGGCCCGTGGCGCGTGCCGGCGCGCACCATGCTGTCGGTGCCGACCTTGCTCATGCATCGCGATCCGCGCTGGTTCGACGATCCGCTCGCATTCCGGCCGGAGCGCTTCGCGGCAGATGCGCCCGCCCCACCGCGCGGCGCCTACCTGCCGTTCGGCGCCGGCCCGCGCGTATGCCTCGGCCAGCATCTCGCGATGACCGAGATGACGGTGATCGCCGCGCGCATCCTGCAGCGTTTCGCGCTGAGCGCCCCGGCCGGCATGGCCGAACCGCGGCCGGTGATGAACGTGACGCTGCGCCCCGACACGCCGCTGCATCTGAACGTGGCGCGTATCGCGAGGCCGCGGGTGATGACCGGCAAGCCCGATCGCGAAGGCCCCGGGGGGCCGGACAGGGAAACGCGCGCGGCAAACCGGTGAGGCGCGCGTGCCGGCCGCGCGGCGTGGCCGGCTGGCCTGGACGCACGACCGCGCGCGCGACGCCGCGCGCGACCCGCAAGCGACGCAGTGCGGCGCCTCGACGTGTCGCGGCCGCCCGTCGCGCCGCGCGCCGCAGCCCCCATTGAAGCGCCCGCCGCAAACCGCTAAGGTGCGTGGAACGGCCGCGTCGCGCGGCCGGTTCGCCCGAGCGGCCCAGGAGACCTTCGCCATGTACTACCAGTTGACCTACGATCTCGTCGACGACTACCTCGAACGGCGCGGCGCGTATCGCGCCGACCATCTCGCGCTCGCCCAGGCCGCGACGGCGCGCGGCGAACTGCTGCTCGCGGGCGCGCTCGCCGACCCGGCCGACCATGCGGTGCTGGTGTTCCAGGGTGACGCACCGGCCGTCGCGGAAGCCTTCGCGCGCGCCGATCCGTATGTGCTCAACGGGCTGGTGACGCACTGGCGCGTGCGCCAGTGGAACGTGGTGGTCGGCCGCTGCGCGCAGGGCTGAACCGGCGCGCGCCTACAGCCAGCCCGCCTTCCTGAAGCGCCACCACAACACGACATCGGTGACGAGCATCAGTCCGAGGCAGGCATAGAAGCCATATTCCCAGCGCAGCTCGGGCATGTTGTTGAAGTTCATCCCGTAGATCCCGGCGATCATCGTCGGGATCGCGAACAGCGCGGCGAACGAGCCGAGCCGCTTCGTCACCTCGCTCTCCGCGAGCGAGATCATGCCGAGATTCACCTGGATCGCCGTGACCACCATCTCGCGGCGTCCTTCGATCGTCTTCACGATGCGCAGCAGGTGGTCGTACACGTCGCGGAAATAGTGCTCCATGCCGTTGCAGATCTGCGGCGTGCGTCCGCCGAACAGCTTCGACAGCGGCTCGATGAGCGGCGCCGTGTGCTGGTACAGCATCACGAGGCGGCGCTTGAGCAGATAGAGATCCTCGATGGTGGCGCGCGAGGCCGCGAGGTTCGATTTCGCGAAGATGCGGTCTTCGAGTTCCTCCAGCTCGGCGCCCAGCGCCTCGAGCGTCGGGAAGTAGCGATCCACGACCTGATCCATCAACGCGTAGAACACGAACGCCGAGCCCTCCTTCAGCAGATGCGGCTCGCGCTCGCAGCGCGTGCGCACGTCCTGGAAGCCGTGCGGCGTATGGTTGCGGATCGACAGCACGTAGTTCGGGCCGACGAACACATTGAGTTCGCCGATCTGGAATTCATCCTGCTCGTCGATCTCGACCGTGTGCAGCACCGCGAACAGCGAATCGCCGTATTCCTCGATCTTCGGACGCTGGTGGCCCTTGCGGGCGTCCTCGAGCGCCAGCTCGTGCAGGCCGAACTCCTCGCCCATGCGCTCGATGTCCTCGGGCGACGGATCCTTGAGCGCGACCCACACGAAGCATTCGGGGCGCGCGACATAGTCGCTGATATGGTCGATGTCGATGTCGGCGAGCTTGCGGCCATCTTGGTATGCAACGCAGTTGATCAGCATGGTCCTGTGAAAACGAGTCGGATGCCGGCAGTTTACCGGGTCGGACGACAGGCCCCCGGGCGTCGCATGCCACGTCCGGACAAATTTCTTGCATTCCATGCTTGTCCGGGCCGCCATTCTTGGTCATGATCGGGCTGCACGCGCCGCGCCCGACGCTTTCGGGCCCGCGCGCCCGAGGCGACCCCGCCGCGCCCGCGGCGTCATCAACAAGGAGACGGCTATGTGGTATTTCTCGTGGATACTCGGCATTGGCGTGGCGCTCGGGTTCGGCATCATCAACGTCATGTGGCTCGAATCGAACGGCCGGTTCCCGAACGACGGCGAAGCGCCGGCCGACGCCGGAAGCCGCCTGCCGTGACCTCCCTGGTGTTCTTCTGCGGTCATGCCGGCACCGGCAAGACCACGCTCGCGAAGCGGCTGATCGGGCCGCTCGCGCGCACGACGGGCAAGGCCTTCTGCCTGCTCGACAAGGACACGCTGTACGGGCGCTACAGCGCGGCCGCGATGGGCGCGTTGACCCAGGATCCGAACGACCGCGACAGCCCGCTTTACCTGCGCCACCTGCGCGACCCGGAATACCAGGGGTTGCTCGACACCGCCCGCGAGAATCTCGAACTCGGCACCAGCGTCATCGTGGTGGGGCCGCTGTCGCGCGAAGTGCGCGACGGCCGGCTGTTGAACCGCCAGTGGCTCGGCATCGGCCCGGAGGTCGAGTTGCGCGTGGTATGGGTCCATGTGCCCGAGGACGTCGCGCACGCGCGCATCGCCGCGCGCGGCAATCCCAACGACGCCTACAAGCTCGCGCACTGGGAGGAATACCGGCAGCGCCGCTTCGCGCCGACGGGCGACGCGTGCAACGGCCTGCTGCAGTTCGACAACACCGCGCCCGTCGGCGCCGATTACGACGCGCTGCTGCGCGCGCTGGCGCCGCCGTCCGGCGCGATGGTGCCGCCGCTGCCGGCCTGAGGCCGGCCCCGGCGCACGGGCCGCGGCCTGCCGCGGAGTCGCCCGCTGCGGGACCGCCTATCGCGGGGTCACCCGCTGTGGGATCGCCCGCCCCTGCTCCCCGCGCTTATGCGAGCGCGTGCATGCGTTCCAGCGTCCCGCCGTCGTACAGCTTGCCGAAGCGGTTCGCGAGGAACGCCTGCAGCGGCACCTGCTCCTGACGCACGAAGCCGCTCTGCGGCAGCACGCGTTCGCGGAACAGGTCGAGCACCGCGCACATCGCGCCCGCGGTCGTGATCTGGATCGCGCTCATCGGCATCCCGCACACTTCCTTCGCGAAGATCTTGCGGGTGAACACGTCCTGCACCAGCTGGCCGTCCTTCATGCCGGTCACGGTGACGAACACGAGCACCACGTCCTGCTTCGTCGACGGCACCGAGCGGCGCATGATCGTCTTGAGCGTGTCGCGGTCGCTCGCGAGCCGCAGATCCTCGAGCAGGAACTGGATCAGATCGCGATGGCCCGGATAGCGCACCGACTTGTAGTCGAGCGACTCGACCTTGCCCGACAGCGTCTCGCACAGCGTGCCGAGGCCGCCCGAGGTGTTGAACGCCTCGTATTCGATGCCGTCGAGCGAGAAATGCTCGAGCCCTTCGAGCGGCTGCACCCACTGCTGGCGACCATCGCGGATCGCTTCGCACGGCTGGCAGTACTCGTTGATGAGCCCGTCGACGCTCCAGGTCAGGTTGTATTTGAGCGCGTTGGTCGGGTACTCGGGCAGCGCGCCGACCCGCATCTTGACGTCGCGCACTTCGGTGAAGCCCTTGACCAGCTCGTGCGCGGCGATGCCGATGAAGCCCGGCGCGAGGCCGCACTGCGGCATGAATGCATGGCCCGTGCCTTCGGCGAGGCTGCGGATCGCATGCGTCGCGCGCACGTCCTCGGTCAGGTCGAAGTAATGCACGCCGGCGGCTTTCGCCGCGGCCGCGACGTTGACCGCGAGGTAGTACGGCAGCGCGTTGACGAGTGCGTCGAAGCCCTTGAGCGCGTCGCGGATCGCGTTCGCATCCGCGGAATCGACGCGTCGCGTGTCGATGCCCTGCGCCGACAGCTTGGCGAGCGCATCGGCATCGCGGTCGAACGCGACGACCTCGTAATCGCCCGTCTCGCGCAGCAGATGGGCAATGGTGTGGCCGATGAGGCCCGCGCCGACGATCGCGACTTTCATGGTGTGCTCTCCTGACAGGTGGATTTGTTGTGTAGGTGTACAGCCCTGTCCGAGAGTGTAAGGATGAGCAAAATCAGTTCCTAGACGCAAAGTGATGCGGAATGACAGCCCATTTCGTCAAAATGACGTATAGATTTGACGGTTTGTCGTAAACGGCGGGTAAACGCGATAGCGCCCGCGCGACGTGCGGGCCGTCGATACCGTCAATCGTGTGTTGCAAGGAGAAGGACGCGCGCGGCGATCGGCGCGCGCATGGCAGCGCCCGGCCGGATCAGACAGCCGCAGGCATCATGCGACGATGGGAGAGCGAGCGGGCGAAGTGCCGCCGGCGAGACACATCAACCGCCGAACGATCCGCGATCGATCTTGCGCGACAGGATGATCGACGTGGTGGTGCGTTCGACGCCGTCGAGCGCGCCGATCTGGTCGAGCAGATCGTTCAGGCGCTCGGGTGAATCGGCGCGCAACCATGCGACGTAGTCGTACTCGCCGCTGACCGCGCACAGCAGTTGCACTTCCGGCATGCGGTCGAGCCGCTTGAGCACGTCCTTGCCGAACTTCGGCGCGAGGATGATGCCGACATACGCATAGATGCTCGCATCGAGCACGTCCTGGCCGAGCCGCACGCTGTAGCCCGCGATGACCTGGCTGCGTTCGAGCCGGGCGATCCGGGCAAGCACGGTGGTGCGCGCGACGTCGAGCTGGCGCGCGAGGTCGGCGACGCTTGCGCGCGCATCGGCCTGCAGCAGCGCAACGAGGCTGCGGTCGAGTTCGTCGAGCTGGTCGAGACGGGGTGGACGCATGACGTGGAGGGAAATGACGGTGCCGCGATGATAGCGCCGAACCGCTAGGCGCCCAACCGCCCGACCACGAACTCGACGAAGCTCGTGAGCTTGGGCGTCGCGTGGCGATCGCGCGGATACAGCAGATGCACGCGCGACGGCGCCGGCATGTAGGCGTCGAGCACGGGCACCAGCGCGCCGCTCGCCAGTTCCCTCGCGAACAGCGCTTCCGGTTGCATCGCGATGCCGAAGCCCTGCAGCGCGGCCTCGCGCAGCGCCTGCGCGCTGGTCGCGCGGAACCGGCCGCGCGGCGCGACCGGCAGCTCCGCGCCCGCGAAGCGCCAGCCGCCCTCCTTGCCCGAATGCAGCAGACCGAGGCATTCGTGCCGTTCGAGATCGGCCGGCGTGCGCGGCACGCCGGCGCGCGCGAGATAGGCCGGCGCGGCGACCGCGCGCACCCGGTACGGCGCGAGCGGCCGGCCGACCAGCCCGGAATCGGCGAGCGGCCCGATCCGGATCGCCGCATCGAAGCCCTCGTCGACGAGATCGATGATCCGGTTCGACAGGTCCAGTTCCACCGACACCTCCGGACACGCATCGAGATACGCGGTGATCGCGGGCGCGAACACCTCGACCCCATAGGTCAGCGGCGCGGTCACCTTGAGCACGCCGCGCGGCGCGGTCGTCATCGCTTCCGCAACCGCATCGGCATCCTTCACGTCGGCGAGGATCTGCCGGCACCGCTCGTAATATTCGCGGCCGATCTCGGTCAGGCTCTGGGTGCGGGTGGTGCGGGTCAGCAGCCGGGTGCCGAGCTGGATCTCGAGCGCCTTGACGTGCTTGCCGGCCATCGCGGCCGAGATGCCGGCCCGTTCGGCCGCGGCCGTCAGGCTGCCGGCCTCCACCACGCCGACGAAGATTTCCATGCTGGCGAGTTTATCCACCGTCGATTTCCATTCGTTTCGGTTGTAAGCAAGTGTCGCGACCGCGCCGTCGCGCGCGATACCGTGATACTAATAGCGTGCGGCCCCAATGCGTGCCGCGCGCGGCCATCGAGGCCGCCTTCGACGACCCAACAGGAGTTCCAATGAAACAACGCTCGCTGATCCTAGCCGCCGCGCTCGCGCTGTCGAGCGCCTTCGCCCACGCGCAGACCCCGGCCGCCGCGCCCGCCGCCGACACCGCCTCGTCCGCGCAGCGCACGGCGCGCCATGAGGCGCGCGTCGAGGAGCGCATCAGCTATCTGCACGACCAGCTGAAGATCACGTCGGCGCAGGAAGCGCAATGGAAGGCCTTCGCGGATACGATGCGCGACAACGGCGACACGATGGGCCGCCTGTATCGCGAGCGGCTCGCGAACAAGAGCGTCTCGGCGCTCGACGACATGAAGCAGTACGCGGACCTCGCCCAGGCGAACGCCGACGGCGCGAAGAAGCTCGCGGAGACGTTCGCGCCGCTGTACGACGCGTTCCCGGCCGACCAGAAGGCGCTGGCCGACACGACCTTCCGCAAGTGGCTGCAGGGCCCCGCCAACGGGCACCGCAAGCCGGCCAAGCACGGCAAGGCCGACGCCAAGGCGGCGCCCGCCGAGCAGGCCAGCGCGCCCGCCGCGCAGTAGGCGGCGCGCACACGGCGGAGCGGCCCCGCTCCGCCGTTTTTCTTCTCCTGCGTCAGGCCTTCAAGTCAAGGCGCGGACACGAGCCGCGCGATCATCGCGTGCACCGCCTGCATCTGCACGCCCGATTTCCACGCATAGTTCTGCCCCGTATACGCGAACCAGTCCCAACAGCCGTTCGGATTGTAAGGCACCGTCGTCGCCGCCACTTGCGGGTACAGCACGATGATGCCGTTCGCGTCGGCCCAGCTGTCGTAGGTGGTGTCGTCGCGCACGATGGCCGCCGTCTGCAGGCAGCCGTGGAACACCACGTGCACCTTGCATGCGGTGCCCGCGCCGCACGCCTGCGGCACATAGGCGTAGGCATCGTCCGTCATGCCGCTCGACGCCGGCGCGAACTCGCGCTGGTTGAAGGTGACGACGCGCCCGGTCGGCTGCGCGGCGGGCGGCACGAGCGTGCCGTAGATCGTCGTCAGGATCACGCCCGCCTGGTCGTAAGGCATCTGTCCGACGGTGCAATGGTTCACGTAAGGTGAGCCATTCACGTTGCACGCATTGCCCATCGACGGCGTGATGAACGCATGGCCGGCCGGCACGTCGCTCACATAGGCGAGATTGGCGGACGGCACGCCCGCGAGCCGGAAGAACGTCGCGGTCGCATCCACCGCCGGCTGCCGGACAACGGTGTCTTGCGTACCACTGAACAAATAGAGCCGCACCCGCTGCAGGTTCGAAAGCGCGTCGATCTTTCCGCTCGCCGCGAAGCCTTGCGCCGCGCCCAGCATCAGCGAAGGATTGGGCGGCACGCCGGGTACGCCCCCCATGCAGATGCTCGTATTTACCAGATTGCCCGCCGCGCAGTAGTACGGACCACCCGCGATGATGCCCGCCCCCTTGACCGACGCCGAATAGGCCACCTGATACTGCACCGCCATGTAGCCGCCCGACGACAGTCCGGATACCGATACCTGCGCCGGATCGGCGCCCAGAGCAGGCAGCGGCGACGCGCCCAGGGCGCGTTGCGCGGGCAGCGCCGCGGATCCGGCGAGCGTGATCAGCATGGCAAGCGTGCGAAATGATGTTTTCATCTATTTCTCCTTTTTTATCCGATGAGGTATGCGACGCCGGCCATGCGCCGCGCCCCATCTTCGCCCCCTGTGTGCGATGCAACAAGGTACGTGTTGCCAGGTGCGCCAGGCTCCATTTCGAGATAAAGTGCCGGGTTTTCTTCCTGCAGATCCGATCATGATCGAACTGAACAATCTCGACCTGCGCGCCGATCCGGCCGCGCGGCGTGTCGTCAAGAACGAAACGGTTCAGGTCGAGTTCGCCGCCGCCGCGGGCGAACTGATGAGCCTCGAAGGGCTCAACCGCTATGTCGCGGGCGACGCGCTCGTCACCGGCTCGACGGGCGACCGCTGGGTGGTGTCGCGCGCGCGCTTCGACGCGAAATACCTGCCCGTCGACGCGGCGCTCGCGCACGGCGCGGCGGGCGCCTATCGGAACCGCCCGGCCGTGGTGCTCGCGAAGCGCATGGACGCGCCCTTCTCGATCGCGCGCTCGGCCGACGGCGACGTGCTGCGCGGCGTCGCGGGCGACTGGGTCATGCAGTACGCGCCGGGCGACTACGGCGTGGTGCAGGCGCCGCGCTTCGCGCAGGTGTATCGCGACGCCGACTGAGCCCGCTTCCGCCCGATGCGACAAGGCCCGCCATCGTGACGATGGCGGGCCTTGTCCTTTATCGGCGCGGCAACGGCCGCTTACGCGAACGGCGCGTCGATCAGCAACGCCGATTCGCGCGGCACGGCCACGCCTTCCGCATGCATTTCCTCGAACGAGCCGAGCTGCGCCTCGATGAACGCGCGCAGCACCGCATGGCTGCGCGCGCGCTGCTGCGGCGCGAGCGCGAGATAGCGGGCCAGCGCGGCGGGCGCGATCCGCACGTCGAGCGTCATGCGGCGCGGCGTCGCGCCGAAGCGCATGCCGAGCCACTGCACCGACAGGAAACGGCCGGCCTCGTCGCTGCGTTCGGCGAAACGGGTCTGCTCGGGAAACAGATCGCAGACCACGTGCGCGAGCACGTCGAACTCGGCGCTCGCGCATTCGTAAATGTAGTCTTCCATCGCCGCCTCCTAGGCCGCCGCGGCCGCCGGGCGGCATTGGCGCACGAGCCAGAGCGCGGGCAGCGCCGCGATCAGCACGTAGCCGGCGATCATCCAGCCGAACGGCACGGCGCCGAGATTGTAGAGGATCGACGGCAGGTCGCCGAGCGGATGCACGATGATCAGGAGCGGCAGGATCCAGTGCTTGCCGGCGCGCACGCCGCGCCACATCAGCACCGACAGCAGCACCTGGAACGCGAGCGCGGCGACGCGCTCGAGCACCATCACCGCGATCGACTGGACCGACAGCGTCGCGAGCATCACCTGGATGCGCAGCGCGAGATTGGCCGGCATGGTCGCGAGCTGCTCGTTCAGTTGGCCGCGATTCGCGAGCCAGGCGAGGTACACCCACTGGCCGAGCACCAGCACGCCGACGAACCACGCCTGCGCGCCGCCGTAGCCGATGCCGTGGCCCAGGCCGCGGCTGTCGCCGGCCGAGCCGCCATAGCGCCGCGCGAGCACGCGCATGCCGAGATAACGGCCGACTTCCTCGAACAGCGCGGCCGTCGCCATGCTGAACGCGAGGAAGGCCGCCGGCTTCGCGAACCACTGCATCGCGGCCGGCTGCGACAGGACCAGCCCGTAGAAGGCCCGTTCGAGCAGGGTCGCGAACAGCGTGAACACGATCACGCCGATGATCGCATCGCGCTTGTCGAGCGCCATCGGACGGCGCAGGAAACGGTACAGCGCAAGCGGCAGCAGCGCCACGAACAACGTGGCGATGATCAGCGCCGCCAGCGTGACGGGAGCAACAGTCATGGACAACATCCTTGGTCGAAATCGCGTGCACCGGCCGGTGCACGCCCCGCATGATACTCAGCTTGCGGTCGACGCGCGCACGATCAGCTCGCCCGGCAGCAGCGTTTCGCGCACCGCGCCCGTCGCGCCGTCGATGCGCTCATGGACGAATTCCACCGCGCGATAGCCGATTTCGTAGGTGGGCTGGCGGATCGTGGTGATGCCGATCAGCTCCGCCCATTCGGGATCGTCGATCGACAGGAGCGCGACATGGCGCTGCCAATCGGCGCCGTGCCGGCCGCGCAGGTGCCGCGCGATCGCGAGCGCGACGGGCGCGTTGGCCGCGAACAGCGCGAGACGGCCGCCCGTGCGCGCGGCCGTCCCGACCAGCGCATCGAGCGCGGCGAGCGCCTGCTGCGCGGCCTCCGGATCCTTGAGGTCCAGCACGATCGGCGCCGGCGCGGACCGGCCCGCGCGTGCGAACGCCGCGCGGAAGGCCGCCTCGCGCAACCGCCGCGAACTGACCTGCGTGAACGGCTGCACGACGAAATGCACCGCCTGGTAGCCCTGCTCGGTCAGGTGCCGCAGGCCCAGCTCGATCGCCGCCGCGTTGTCGAGGCCGATCAGGTCCGCCTCGAAGCCCTCCACCGTGCGGTCGACCAGCACCGTCGGGATGCCGCCGCCGCGCAGCGGCTTGAGCACCGCCTCTTCCGCGCCGAGCGCGTTGACGATCATGCCCTCCACCCGGTAGGTCGTGAGCAGCTGCAGATAGCGGCGCTCCATCTCGACTTCGTTCGCCGCGTGGCAGATGAGCGGCATGTAGCCGAGCGCGTGGCAGGCCGCCTCGACGCCTTGCAGCACCTCGACGGTGTAAGGATTCGTCAGGTCGGCGGCCAGGAGGCCGAGCAGCCGGTTGCGGCCGCGCTTGAGCCCGCGCGCCATCTGGTTCGGCCGGTAGTTGAGCCGTTCGATCGCGACTTCGATCCGCTTGCGCAGATCGGCGGACAACACGTTGGTCTCGCCGTTCAGGTAGCGCGACACGCTGGTCTTGCCGGTGCCGGCCTCACGCGCCACGTCGCTGATGGTCGCGGGACGCTGCGCTGTACTCTGGGATTCAGTCACTATGGTGCCTCGTGACACGTGGCCCGCGCCGCCTCGTGAACGGACGGGCAATTGTTGTTGGAATGGGGCCGCGCGCGGTCTTCGCCGCCCGTCGGCCCCGGCCCGGCGCACACGTCGCCGTGCTGCGCGCCACACGGTACTGCCTCGATCAGCGGGCGATCATAACGCAGCGGGACGGCCCCGACCCTGACGAGCGCTTCTAACCCGCGGCGGCCGGGGCCGATCACAAGGCGCCCCAACCATCCGGAATCCGCACGACCGCGCCGGCCGGCGCGGTCGCTGGTGTTGCCGTTCATCGGCTGCTCCGCTTCGAAGCGGCGCGCCTGCCGCGCCGCGAGATTTTCAGCGGATTCTACCGGCCGGTTCGGGAAAAGCGAGCGAATTCCGAGTATTCGTGCTTGTCAGGCGACGATCGCCGCCAACCGGCCACATCCGCCCGAAACGATCACGCGTCGCGTTGCTCCGGTCGCAACGCCTCGCGGTTGACGATATTACTCCGCAGCGTGCCGGCGAGCGCCGCCACGAGGTTTTCCGCCGCGCAGCGCGCCATCGCATGACGGGTCTCGCGGGTCGCGGAGCCGATGTGCGGCAGCGCGACCACCTGCGGCATCGACAGCAGCGGCGAATCGACGGCGAGCGGCTCGCGCTCGAACACGTCGAGCCCGGCGCCGCGGATCGCGCCCGCGCGCAGCGCGTCGATCAGCGCGGCCTCGTCGACCACCGGGCCGCGCGATGCGTTGATCAGGATCGCGCCGGCTTTCATTCGTGCAAGCTGGGGCGTGCCGATCAGGTGGCGCGTCTCCTCCGACAGCGGCACCTGCACGCAGACGAAATCGGCCTGTTCGAGCAGCGTGTCGAGCGGCACGCGACGCGCGCCGTAGTCGGCCTCGGCCTGTGGATTCGGGCTGCGGTTCGTGTACAGCACCGGCATCCGGAAGCCGAGCGCCCCGCGCCGCGCGACCGCGGCGCCGATCCGGCCGAGCCCGATGATGCCGAGCGTCTTGCCCTGCACGTCGGTGCCGTAGTACTGCTCGTCGATGCTGTGCCGCCACTGCCCCGCCTTCACGAAGTTCGCGAGTTCCACGACCCGCCGCGCGCTCGCGAGGATCAGCGCGAACACGGTGTCGGCGGTCGATTCGGTCAGCACGTCCGGCGTGTGCGCGAGCACGATGCCGCGCCGCGTGAGGTCCGCGACGTCGAAGTTGTCGTAGCCGACCGAGATGGTCGACCACGCCTTCAGGCGCGGCGCGCGATCGAGCAGCGCCGGCGTGATCCGGAGGCTCGCGCCGAGCGCGCCGTCGGCGTCGGGCAGCGCGGCGGCGAGCGCGTCGACGTCGTCCACGCAGGTCACGTCGGCGTGTTCGCGCAGATACGCGAGGACGTCGTCGGGCAACGGCTTGTAGGCGACGATACGGGGTTTCATCGAATCATTTTCCTTGCAACGGATGGGCGAGCGGCGCGGTCGCATCCGGCTGCGGCTTGACGGCGAGCGTCAGCACGACGGCCGCGATCAGCGCGGCGCTCATGAACGCATAGGAGGCCACGGGCGAGCCGGTCGCGCCGTTCAGGTAGCCGACGAAGTACGAGCCGAAGAACGAACCGAGCGCGCCCATGCTGTTGATGAGGGCCATCGCGCCGCCCGCGACATTGCGCGGCAGCAGCTCCGGCACGATCGCGAAGAACGGGCCGTACGGCGCGTACATCGCGGCGCCCGCGACCACCAGCAGCGCATACGAGATCCAGAAATGCGTCGAGCCGAGCGCGAACGACGCCGCGAACGCGGCCGCGCCGATCAGCAGGAACGGCCACACGAAGGCCTTGCGCGAGCCGACCTTGTCGGAGGCCCAGGACGCGAACAGCATCGCGATCGTGGCGGCCAGATAGGGCAGCGCGGACAGCCAGCCGGTCTCGACCATGCCGAGCGACGAACCGTTCTTCACGATCGACGGCAGCCACAGCACGAAGCCGTACACGCCGATGCTCCAGAAGAAATATTGCGCGCACAACTTGATCACGGCGGGCGAGCGGAACGCCTCGCCATAGTTGCGCATCGGCTTGATCGCGGCCTGCTCCGCGGCGAGCGCGGCGGCGAGATCGCGCTTTTCCTGGTCGGTGAGCCAGCGCGCCTGCGCGGGCTTGTCCTGCACCAGCAGCCACCAGCACACGGCCCACAGGATCGCCGGCACGCCCTCCGCGATGAACATGTGGCGCCAGCCGAACTCATGCACGAGGTAGCCCGACACGACCGACATCCACAGCACCGTGACCGGATTGCCGAGGATCAGGAAGGTGTTCGCGCGCGAGCGCTCGCCTTTCGTGAACCAGTTGCTGATGAAGATCAGCATCGCGGGCATCACGGCGGCCTCGACGACGCCGAGCAGGAAGCGGATCGCCATCAGCGACGGGATGTCGCTGACGATGCCGGTGAGCGCGGCGCACGCGCCCCACAGGATCAGGCTCCAGAACACCAGCTTCTTCACGCTGCGCCGCTCGGCGTAGATCGCGCCGGGAATCTGGAAGAAGAAATAACCCAGGAAGAACAGCGCGCCGATCAGCGACGACAGGCCCTTGCTGATGCCGAGGTCCTGGTTGATCCCGGCCGCCGCCGCGAATCCGTAGTTGGCGCGGTCGAGGTAGGCGAGACTGTAGGTGATGAAGACGATCGGCATGATCGTCCACCAACGGCGAAGCGCAAGCGTTGCGGGCATGATGGGTTGTCTCCTGGTGCGAATGGCGCTGGATGCGCGCCGCGATTGTGCCTTTCCCGCGGCGCGCGCCTGCGTCTTATCGGGTGAGCGAATCCTCTAGCCGATGCGGCCGATTGCTGCGTTTTTCGAGGCGATCGAGTTCGATGCGGGTCGGCAGGCCTTCGGAATCGCCGATCACCTGGATCGCCAGCGCGCCGATCCCGTTGCCGCGCGCCACCGCGTCGGCCACGCCCTTCCCTTCGAGCAGCGCGCTCACGACGCCCACCGCGAAACCGTCGCCCGCGCCGACCGTGTCGACCACATTCTCGACGCGTTCCGCCGCCACGGCGCCGCTTTCGCCCGTCGCGGTCTGATAGTACGCGCCCGCCGGCCCGAGCTTGATCACGACGCCGCGCGCGCCCTGGTCGAGATAGAAGCGCGCGATCTCGGCCGGCGTGTCGCGGCCGGTCAGCTGGCGGCCTTCGGCGAGACCCGGCAACACCCAATCGGCCAGCGCCGCGAGCGCGTTGAGCGTGCGCGTCATCACGTCGGTCGAGGGCCACAGCGAGGGCCGCAGGTTCGGGTCGAACGAGATCGAGCGGCCCGCCGCGTGCATCTCGCGCGCCAGTTGGAACGCCAGTTCGCACGACGAGGCCGAGATCGCGGGCGCGACGCCCGTCAAGTGCAGGTGGCGCGCGCCGAGCACGTAGTCCGGCACGTAGTCGGCCAGCGACAGGTGGCTCGCGGCCGAGCCCGCGCGGAAATATTCGACGACCGGATCGCTGCCGTCGTCGCAGCGCGACTTCAGCTGGAAACCGGTCGGATAGCGCGCATCGAGCGTCACGCACGAGGCGTCGATGCCCTCGCGCGCGAGCGTGTCGAGCACGAAGCGGCCGAACGAGTCGCGGCCCACGCGGCTCATCCAGCCGACCTTGAAGCCGAGGCGCGCGAGACCGATCGCGACGTTCAGGTCCGCGCCGGCCGCGCGCTTCGTAAACCGGCCGACCTCGGCGAGCGGGCCGGTCTCGGCGGCGACGAACATCGCCATGGCTTCGCCGTAGGTGACGACGTCGAGTTGCTTGCTGTTCATGCTTGGGGTTCCTTCATCCTGCCGGCGCGCCTCGCGCCCGGCGTGGCGAGATGCGTCAGGCGGCCTCGAGCCACGCGACCCGGCGGCGCGCATCGGCGGCGAGGTCCGCCGCGTCGAGCGGGAATTCGATGCCGCGCGGCACATCGGCCGGCAGGCGCGCGAGCACCGGCCCGAACAGCGGATCGTCGGCGGCGGGCGCCACGGCGAAGCGGCGCGCGCCCTCGCCCGTCACGGCCTTGCAATGAATGTACTCGACGTGCGCGGCGAGCGTGTCCGCCGCCGCGAGCGGCGCTTCGCCGGGCCACTGCCAGTTGCCGATGTCGAACGTCATGCCGAGCAGGTCGGGCGCGCCCGCCGCGCGCAAGGCGGCGAACAGCGTCGCGAACTGCGCGAGCGCGCCGCCTTGCGGCAGCTGGCCGTTCTCGACCAGGATCCGCGCGCGCGCCGGCGCGGCCAGCGCCGCGATCTCGCGCGCGGACGGGTCGCTCGCGTAGCCGCCCAGCTGGAATTTCACGTAGCGCGCGCCGAGCGCGTCCGCTTCGGCGAGCGCCGTCACGAAGCCCTCGCGGTTCAGCGCGCCGGCGTCGGTGTACAGCGTGTCGGGGGTCGAGTACACCGACCACAGCCCGGCCGCGGCAATCGCCGCGCCCAGTTCGGCCAGCGCGCGCGCCAGCGTGTCCTGCCCGGACGCGAACAGTTCGCGCCGCACCTCGAAACCCGCCGCGCCTGCCCGCGCCGCCTCGGCCACGAATGCATGGTGCCCGTCCCGGCGAACGGCCTCGGGACCAAATGCACTCGCGACGATGACGATCTCTGCCTTGTTCATGTTTCTGCCTCGGTTCGAATGGAACCGGTTCCATTAATTTGAACGGAATGGTGCGCCCGTCGCCGGACCCGGGCCATAGAGGAAATCCCTAGGGTTTTCGGTGTATGGAACGCGCAGGCGAACGCCCGGAATCGCGCGCCTCCCCGGGAGACTTCCTGCGGAGCGTGGGCAAGGCGCGGGCCGCGCCGAACGCCCCGGCGGAAATCCCCTCGGGAAAGCGCCGCCATCGGCGGCGATTTCAGGCCTCCCCTCGGAATCGATTTTCGATCGGGATGCCGCGAAAACGGCCTCTAGGCTGTGGGCGAATCGGGAACGGACGCTTCGGGGGGCATCGCGATGTCGAGCGCCGTTGCATCGCCGGGCGTCGCCGCGCCGTGCAGGCACAGATCGAGGAAACGCGCCGCCGCGCGCGACGGCACGGTGTCGTGCGGCACAAGGATCGAGAAGCGGCGAACCAGCGGCTCGGGATCGAACGACAGCGCGACGAGCGCCGCGTCGTCATGCGTGAGCGACATCGCCGACACGAAGCCGATTCCCATGCCCGCGCGCACCGCTTCCTTGACCGCCTCGACGCCCGCGATCTCGAGCGCGACGCGCATCGGCGCGGCCGCGCGCGCGAATGCGCGCTCGACCAGCTGCCGCACGCCCGACCCCGCCTCGCGCAGCACCAGCGGCTGCGCGCCCAGCTCCGCAAGCGTGGCGCGGGCGCGCCCGCCCGCGCCACGCTGCGCGAGCGGATGCCGTGCCGGCGCGATCGCGACGATCTCGTCCTCGCGCCACGCATGCGTCCCGGTGCCCGGCGGCAGCGCGGCGCCCGGCGGCCCCTCGATCAGCGCGATGTCGAGCGACGCCAGCGCGCTCACCACCTCCGCCGTGTTGCCGCTCATCGTGCGGATCGCGACGCCCGGCGCAAGCGGCTGGAACGCCGCGATCAGGTAAGGCAGCACATAGCTCGCGGGCGTCGTGCTCGCGCCGATCCGCAGCGTGCCGTGCTCCAGGCCGCGCACCGCGTCGCGATAGGTGCGCGCCTGCGCGAAGGTGTCGCGCAGCTGCGACGCGTAGCAGGCAAGCTGCTCGCCGACCGGCGTGAGCCGCACGCCGCGCCCGTCGCGCTGGTACAGCGGCTCGCCGAATTCGTCCTGGAGCTGGCGCAACTGCCCCGACACCGCGGGCTGCGACAAATGCAGCGCCTGGGCGGCGCGGCTGATGTTGCGATGGTCGGCCACGGCGGCGAACGTTATCAGTTGATCGGGGGTCATGATTCGAAAATATCAGATTTCCCGATAGTTTATGTCGCAAATCACAATTTTTCATATCGATATATCTAAACTAGCATTAGCGCTATCGTTCGCCCCGACCCCAAGCCATGTCCACCGCGCCCACCCCGCACCTGAGCACCGCCTCCCCCGCCATCACGATGCGCGGTCAATTGAACGGCGTGCTGTTCGTCGCGCTGTTCGCGGCCGCCGTGACGCGCGTCGCCGAGCTGCCCGCGATCGCCGGCCTCGGGCTGAGCCCGCTGATCGTCGGCATCGTCGCGGGCGCGCTGTACGGCAACGCGCTGCGCGACGGGCTGCCCGCCAGCTGGGCGGCGGGCGTCAATTTTTCCGCGCGCAAGCTGCTGCGCATCGCGGTCGCGTTCTTCGGGCTGCGCGTGAGCCTGCAGGAAATCGCGCAGGTCGGCCTGCCGGGCCTCACGGTCTCGGTGCTGGTCGTGACCAGCACGCTCGCGCTCGGCACCTGGGCCGGCGTCAAGCTCATGAAGCTCGATCGCGACACCGCCCTCCTCACCGCCGCCGGCAGCGCGATCTGCGGCGCGGCGGCCGTGCTCGCATTCGAGTCGACGCTGCAGTCCAAGCCGCACCAGAGCGCGATGGCCGTGGGCAGCGTCGTGCTGTTCGGCACGCTGTCGATGTTCCTGTACCCGCTCGCCTACCACGCCGGCCTGCTCGGCGGGCTCGACGCGACCGGCCTCGGTCTGTTCTTCGGCGGCACGATCCACGAGGTCGCCCAGGTGGTCGGCGCGGCGAGCGACATCAGCCCGCAGGTCACGCATGTCGCGACCATCGTGAAGATGACGCGCGTGATGCTGCTGGTGCCGGTGCTGCTGATCCTCGGCGCCTGGCTCGCGCGCTCCGCGCGCCCCGGCCACGGCAAGCGCAAGGTCGCGGTGCCCTGGTTCGCGCTCGGCTTCCTCGCGCTGGTCGTCGTCAATTCGCTGAACGTGCTGCCGCAGTCGACGGTCCACACGCTGAACGCGCTCGACACCTTCGCGCTGACCATGGCCATGACCGCGCTCGGCATCGACACCCGCATGGCGCAGATCCGCGCGGCCGGCCCGCGCGCGCTCACCACCGGCCTGATCCTGTATGCCTGGCTGATCGCGGGCGGTTACGCGATCACCTGGGCGGTCCAGCGCTGGCTTGGCTGAACGTCCGTCCACCGCGCATCGCGCCGCGCCCGCCAGGTCTCTCCGGCGCGCGCGGCGCGATGCTATTCTTCCGCTCGATCTCATTCGCCTGCCCTGCTCCGCCGTGCTGTCATTCCTGCTGAAGCTGCGCACCCGCGCGCACACCCTGTTCCGCCTGTCCGACGCCCACACGATGCTGGTCTGGTCGGTGATCGTCGGGATCGGCGGCGCCTTCGCGACGATCGCGTTCCGCCAGGGCATCGAGCTGATCCAGTACGCGCTGTCCGGGTCGAGCGGCAGCTTCGTCGCGATGGCGAAGCGCCTGCCGTGGCACATCCGCTTCTGGCTGCCCGCCGCCGGCGGCTTCCTGGCCGGCTGCGTACTGCTGATCGCGAAACGCGGCGCCCAGAAGAACGGCAACACCGACTACATGGAGGCGGTCGCGCTCGGCGACGGCGTCGTGCCGGTCCGGCAGAGCCTGTGGCGCAGCCTGTCCTCGCTGCTGACGATCGGCAGCGGCGGCTCGATCGGCCGCGAAGGGCCGATGGTGCAGCTCGCCGCGCTGGCCGCATCGCTCGTCGGGCGCTTCGCCCACTTCGATCCGCCGCGCCTGCGCCTGCTCGTCGCGTGCGGCGCCGCGGCCGGCATCACCTCCGCGTACAATGCGCCGATCGCCGGCGCGTTCTTCGTCTGCGAAATCGTGCTCGGCTCGATCGCGATGCAGAGTTTCGGGCCGGTGGTGGTGGCGTCGGTGGTCGCCAACATCACGATGCGCGAGTTCTCCGGCTACAAGCCGCCGTACGAGATG
Source organism: Burkholderia sp. GW821-FHT14F03 (assembly GCF_058803765.1). Classification (NCBI taxonomy): domain Bacteria; kingdom Pseudomonadati; phylum Pseudomonadota; class Betaproteobacteria; order Burkholderiales; family Burkholderiaceae; genus Burkholderia; species Burkholderia sp. GW821-FHT14F03. The sequence continues at coordinate 152,295 of NZ_JBXAPG010000007.1, read as the reverse complement.
CCGGTGTTCCCGGCCGTGACCGGGCCGGAAGTGCTGCTGTTCGTCGCGCTCGGCCTGCTGTGCGGCGCGGCCGCGCCGCAGTTCCTGCGCCTGCTCGACGGCTCGAAGGCCGCGTTCGCGCGGCTGCCCGTGCCGCTGCCGGTGCGGCTCGCGCTCGGCGGCCTCGTGGTCGGGGTGATCTCGATCTGGGTGCCCGCCGTATGGGGCAACGGCTACAGCGTCGTCAACGCGATCCTGCACGCGCCGTGGACCTGGCAGGCGCTCGTCGCGGTGCTGCTGTTCAAGCTGATCGCGACCGCCGCGACCGCCGGCTCCGGCGCGGTGGGCGGGATCTTCACGCCGACCCTGTTCGTCGGCGCGGTGTTCGGCTCGCTGTTCGGGATCGCGATGCACGCGCTGCTGCCCGGCCATACGTCGGCCGCCTACGCGTACGCGATGGTGGGCATGGGCGCATTCCTGGCCGGCGCGACCCAGGCGCCGCTGATGGCGATCCTGATGATCTTCGAGATGACGCTCAGCTATCAGGTGATGCTGCCGTTGATGGTGTCGTGCGTGGTCGCCCATTTCGCTGCGCGCGCGCTCGGCCGTGCGTCGATGTACGAGCTGACGCTGCGCCGCCACGACGACGAGCAGCAGCGCGCGCGCCTGAAGACCACCCAGATGCGCGAGCTGATCCAGCCGGCGGCGACCGTCGTGCCGCTCACCGCGAGCGTCGCCGACATGACGCGGATCTTCCTCGAATACCCGGTCAAGTATCTGTACGTGACCGACGAGGCCGGCCGCTTCCGCGGCGCGGTCGCGCTCAAGGACATCACCTCGGACCTGCTCGACAAGCGCGACACGACCGACAAGACCGCGGCGCACTACGCGCACACGCCGTTCCCGCTGCTCACACCCGACATGCCGCTCGGCGTCGCGCTCGAGCATTTCATGGCGTTCCAGGGCGAACGCCTGCCCGTGGTCGAGAGCGCCGCGGCGCCGACGCTCGCGGGCGTCGTCTACAAGACCTCGCTGCTCGACGCCTATCGGCGCATCAACGGCGAGCAATGACGCGCCCGCCTGCGGGCGTCGAGCACCGCGTCATCGCGCACCGCGTCGATGGAATGCGGCTGCGTCGGCGGGCTCAACGGGGCGGGCGCGCGCCCGCGCACCGGGCGACGCTCGACGCCGGGCATCCCGTCGCTGCGCGGGACGAGATGCCTTGGCAAATGTGAACTATTCGAAATCATCAACACCAATGGCGCGTTCACCGCTATGATCGCGTCACTCGTCGGAGCGGACGTCGTATCAAGCCCCGATGCACGCCGGATGGAAGGCGCCTCGGACGAGGGTTTTCCCGAGATCGCGCGGCGCAGCGGCGATGCTCGCGTGCAGTTGCGGCCCGTCCGATTCGAACGCCGGGCGGCTGGAGCATCGGCGTGCGATGTCAGTCGCCTGCTGCAGGAAAGTTCTCTGGGCGATCGTCGAGCGCGTTGTCGTCGCGAAGCAGGACGTTCAGGCGACGCCCTGCGCCGCGCGAGCGCCGGAGCGAGCTCCCGCAAACGCGCGCCCCGATCGGGCGGCGCCCTTTCACGGGCAGCCGCTCGACGTGTCCGACGGACGACGCCGCACGGGCCCGGCAGGTTTCACCGAAGTCGTTGTTCCCGTCATACGTAATACGAAATAGCAGGCGGCCAGGCATGGGGGCTTGGGCGACGACTTCGACTACCGTGCGGCAATCCCATTCTGCGGGCCCTTCGCTTTCCCGAAACGAAACAGGAACACCGAGGGAACGCGTGAAGCGGGACGGCCCACGCTCCCCGGACGGACGGCGGATCGCAAACGACCCGCCTGCACAGCCCACCCAACCCGATTTTCCCGTACTCCATCACTCGACTCGAGCGGCGCCGGGCAGTCACCAGACGGAAGTCCATCACATGAACGCTCTCGGGTATTGGCTGCTGCTCTGCCTGCTGCGATTCCTGTCCATCCTTCCCTACGCGCTGGTCGCGAGAGCCGGCAGCCGCATCGGCGCGGCGCTCTACCGCATACCGAGCCGCCGCAGGCACGTGGTCCACGTCAACCTGCGGCTCTGCTTTCCGTTGAAGACCGACGCGGAGCGCGAGGTGCTCGCGCGCGCCCATTTCGAACACGTCGTGCGCAGCTACCTGGAGCGCGGCTTCCAGTGGTTCGGCAGCGCGCAGTCGATCAATCGCCTCGTCGAGATGGACAGCCGCATCGACCTGCACGACCCGGATGCGCCGCCGACGATCTTCATGGGCTTCCACTTCGTCGGCATCGAAGTGGGCTGCATGCTCTATTCGTCGTCGCTGCCCGTCGCGGCGCTCTATACGCGCATGTCGAACAGCCGCCTGTGCGATCTTGCCAAACGTCAGCGCGGACGCTTCGGCGCCAGGATGATCGAACGCAGCGCGAGCGCGAAACATCTCGTCAAGCTGCTGCGCTCGGGCACCCCGGTGATGCTCGCCGCGGACATGGACCACGGCACGACGGGTTCGGTATTCGCCCCGCTGTTCGGCGTGCAGGCCTGCACCTTGACGTCGGTGTCGCGGCTGGCAAAGCTGAGCGGCGCGCGGGTCGTGCCGTTCGTGACCGAAGTGCTGCCGGAATTCCGCGGCTACCGGCTGACGATCTTCGAGCCGCTCGACCACTATCCGACCCACTGCGAATCGCTCGACGCGCGCAGGATGAATGCCTTCCTCGAAGAGCAGATCCTTCGATTTCCCGAGCAGTACTACTGGGTGCACCGGCGCTTCAAGCACCGTCCGGCAGGCGAGCCGAGCGTCTATTGACGGCCGGCGCGACGCGGCGACGGCCCGCTCAGCCCGGCGCGCGGCCGAGCACGACGCGCGCGAAGAAGCCCGCCAGCACGTTTTCCGCCAGCTCGTTCGTCATCAGCTTGGGATCGGCCGTGTAGTAGAACTGCACGCCGTCGCACAGGCTCATCAGCCCGAACGCCAGCACCTCGGCCGACAAGGGCAGCGGCGCGCCCGAGCGCTGCGCGAAGCGCGTGATGTAGTCGGCCATGCGCCGGCACTTGTCCTGCATGAACGCATTGAAGCGCAGGCGGAATTTCGCGTCGCGCGCGGCGAGCAGCTTCGCCTCCGTCCACAGCAGGAAGTCCTCGTCGTTGAGAAAGCGCTGGCTGTAGTAGCGCAGCACGGTCTCTTCCATCTGCTCGCGCGCGCCGCCGCCGTCGAAGATCTCCTGCAGCTCGACCTGCACCGCGTCGTGGTCGCGCGTCAGCAACTCCAGCAGCAGTTCCGCCTTGCCGCCGAAATTCGAATAGAACGCGCCCCGCGTGTACCCTGCCGTGGCGGCGATGTCCTCGACACTCGCCGCCATGTAGCCCTTCTTCATGAACATCACGCGCGCAGCCTTCAGCAGACGCTCGCGCGTCTGGTCCTTGCTCTGCTCCCGTGTCAAACGCTTTGGTCTCATGGCGCGCAGTCTAGCATCTTTTACATTTCAGATTCATCTATACACTCAGATACAACACTGTATTAGAATGCAGGCGAGTTTTCGAAAACAACGGGTGCTGGTGTGCCGCCGGCGTCCGCGTTCCGTCTGGGCAAGCGCGACCTGCTTGCCGGTGTGTCCGCTTCTCTCCTCGTGGAGTCATCGTGAATCGTCCCGGTTCTCGCGCCGCGCTGGTCCTTGCTGTCGGCGCTGTATTCGTCCTTGCCGCCTGTCATCCGAAAGAAACACCGCCTCCGGCGCCCCGCCCCGTCGTCGCGCAACCCGTGCAGGCCGACGGCGCGGCCGTCGCCGCGTCGCTGCCCGGCGAAATCCAGCCGCGCTACGCCACGCCGCTGTCGTTCCGGATCGCCGGCAAGATCGTCGAGCGCAAGGTGCGCCTCGGCGACACCGTGAAAAAAGGCCAGGTCATCGCCCTGCTCGACACCTCCGACGTCGCGAAGAACGCCGCGAGCGCGCAGGCGCAGCTCGACGCCGCCTCGCACAGCCTGACCTTCGCGAAACAGCAGCTCGACCGCGACCGCGCGCAGGCCCATGAAAACCTGATCGCCGCCGCGCAGCTCGAACAGACCGAGAACGCCTACGCCTCGGCGCTCGCGCAGCGCGACCAGGCCGCGCAGCAGCTCGCGCTCGCGAAGAACCAGCTGCAATACGCGACGCTCGTCGCCGACCATGCCGGCTACATCACCGCCGAGCAGGCCGACACGGGCCAGAACGTGTCGGCCGGGCAGCCGGTCTACCAGCTCGCCTGGTCGGGCGACGTCGACGTCGTCAGCGACGTGCCGGAAAGCACGCTCGCGCGCCTGCGCGCCGGCCATCCGGCGCGCGTCACGCTGCCGGCGCTGCCGGGCCGCCAGTTCGCCGCGCAGGTGCGCGAGATCGCGCCCGCGGCCGATCCGCAGAGCCGCACCTACCGGGTCCGGCTCACGCTCGCGCAACCCGACGACGCGGTGCGGCTCGGCATGACGGCCGACGTCGCGTTCGACGGCGCCGCCGCCAGCGTCGACGCGGACGGCGCGGCCTACACACTGCCCGCGACCGCGCTGTTCCACGACGGCCAGGCGCCCGCGGTATGGGTCGTGCGCACCCCGGACGACACGCTGGAGCTGCGCCGCGTCGCGGTCAGCCGCTACAACGAGCGCACCATCACCGTGTCGCAAGGCTTGCATGCGGGCGAGCGCGTCGTGCTGCAGGGCGTGCATACCGTCAGCAAGGGCGAGAAGGTCCGTCCGGTCGCGCCGCTCCATCAGGAGGACGCAGCGTCATGAGCGCCGGCCACGAAGAAGCACGCTTCAACCTGTCCGCGTGGGCGCTGCGACACCAGGCGCTCGTGGTGTACCTGATCGTGCTCGCGACGCTCGCCGGGATCCTCGCCTACACCCGGCTCGCGCAATCCGAGGATCCGCCGTTCACGTTCCGCGTGATGGTGATCCGCACCTTCTGGCCCGGCGCGACCGCGCGCCAGGTGCAGGAACAGGTGACCGACCGCATCGGCCGCAAGCTGCAGGAAACGCCGGGGATCGACTACCTGCGCAGCTACTCGCGCCCCGGCGAGTCGCTGCTGTTCTTCACGATGAAGGATTCCGCGCCCGTCAAGAATGTCCCCGAGACCTGGTACCAGATCCGCAAGAAGGTCGGCGACATCGGCTACACCCTGCCGCCCGGCATCCAGGGGCCGTTCTTCAACGACGAATTCGGCGACGTCTACACCAACATCTACACGCTCGAAGGCGACGGCTTCTCGCCCGCGCAGCTGCACGACTACGCCGACCAGCTGCGCACGGTGCTGCTGCGGGTGCCGGGCGTATCCAAGGTCGACTATTTCGGCGACCCCGACCAGCGCATCTTCATCGAGGCCGACAACACCCGGCTCGCCCAGCTCGGCATCTCGCCGCAACAGCTCGGCCAGGCGATCAACGCGCAGAACGACGTGGCCTCGCCCGGCGTGCTCACGACCGCGGACGACCGCGTGTTCATCCGCCCGAGCGGCCAGTTCCGCAGCGTCGAGGCGCTCGCCGACCTGCTGATCCGCATCAACGGCCGCACCGTCCGCCTCGGCGATCTCGCGACCGTGACGCGCGGCTACGACGACCCGCCCGTCACGCAGATGCGCGCGATCGGCGCGGACGGCCGCGGCCGCGCGGTGCTCGGCATCGGCATCACGATGCAGCCGGGCGGCGACGTGATCCGCCTCGGCAAGGCGCTCGACGCCGAGGTGAAGGCCTTGCAGGCGCAACTGCCCGCCGGCCTCAAGCTGAACGAGGTGTCGAGCATGCCCGATGCGGTGGCGCACTCGGTCGACGACTTCCTCGAAGCGGTGGCCGAGGCCGTGGCGATCGTGCTCGTCGTGAGCCTGATCTCGCTCGGCCTGCGCACCGGGATGGTGGTCGTGATCTCGATCCCGGTGGTGCTCGCCGTCACCGCGCTGTTCATGTACCTGTTCGACATCGGCCTGCACAAGGTGTCGCTCGGCACGCTGGTGCTCGCGCTCGGCCTCCTGGTCGACGACGCCATCATCGCGGTCGAGATGATGGCGGTGAAGCTCGAACAGGGCTACAGCCGCGCGCGCGCCGCCGCCTTCGCCTATACCAGCACCGCGTTTCCGATGCTGACGGGCACGCTCGTCACGGTGTCGGGCTTCCTGCCGATCGCGCTCGCGAAATCGAGCACCGGCGAATACACGCGCTCGATCTTCGAGGTGTCGGCGATCGCGCTGATCGCATCGTGGTTCGCGGCGGTCGTGCTGATCCCGCTGCTCGGCTATCACATGCTGCCCGAGCGCAAGCGCGCGCACGGCGACGCGCACGCCGCCGGCCCGGAGCACGAGCACGACATCTACGACACCCGCTTCTACGGCCGGCTGCGCACCTGGGTCAGCGGGTGCATCGAGCGCCGTTTCATCGTGCTCGGCATCACGGGCGTGCTGTTCGTGATCGCGCTCGCGGGCTTCACGCTCGTGCCGCAGCAGTTTTTCCCCAGCTCCGACCGGCCCGAGCTGCTGGTCGACCTGCGGCTGCCCGAGGGCGCGTCGTTCCACGCGACGCTGCGCGAGACGCAGCGGCTCGAAAAGACGCTCGACAAGCGCCCGGAGATCGATCACCTCGTGAACTTCGTCGGCACCGGCGCGCCGCGCTTCTACCTGCCGCTCGACCAGCAATTGCCGCAGCCCAACTTCGCGCAGTTCGTGATCACCGCGAAATCCGTCGAGGCCCGCGAACAGCTCGCGCGCTGGCTCGAAACGACGCTGCGCAACCAGTTCCCGGCCGTGCGCTGGCGGCTGTCGCGGCTCGAGAACGGGCCGCCCGTCGGCTATCCGGTGCAGTTCCGCGTGAGCGGCGACAGCATCGCGACGGTCCGTTCGATCGCGGAACAGGTCGCGGCGACGATGCGCGGCGATGCGCGTACCGTCAACGTGCAGTTCGACTGGGACGAGCCGGCCGAACGGTCGGTGCGCTTCGATCTCGATCAGCAGAAGGCGCGCGAGCTGGACGTGACCTCGCAGGATGTCGCGAATTTCCTCGCGATGACGCTGTCGGGCACGACCGTCACCCAGTACCGCGAGCGCGACAAGCTGATCGCGGTCGACCTGCGCGCGAAGCAGGCGGACCGCGTCGACCCGGCGCGCGTCGCGACGCTCGCGATGCCGACCCCGCACGGTGCCGTGCCGCTCGGCTCGCTGGGCCGCTTCCACACTGATCTCGAATACGGCGTGATCTGGGAGCGCGACCGCCAGCCGACCATCACCGTGCAGTCCGACGTGCGCGCCGGCGCGCAGGGCATCGACGTGACCCACGCGATCGACGCCTCCCTCGCCACGCTGCGCAAGCAGCTGCCGGTCGGCTACCGGGTCGAGATCGGCGGCTCGGTGGAAGAAAGCGCGAAGGCGCAGAAGTCGATCAACGCGCAGATGCCGCTGATGGCGATCGCCGTGTTCACGCTGCTGATGATCCAGCTGCAGAGCTTCTCGCGCGTGCTGATGGTCGTGCTGACCGCGCCGCTCGGCCTGATCGGCGTGGTCGGCACGCTGCTGCTGTTCGGCCAGCCGTTCGGCTTCGTCGCGATGCTCGGCGTGATCGCGATGTTCGGGATCATCATGCGCAACTCGGTGATCCTCGTCGACCAGATCGAGCAGGACATCGCGGCCGGCCACGGCCGCTTCGACGCGATCATCGGCGCGACCGTGCGGCGCTTCCGGCCGATCACGCTGACGGCCGCCGCCGCCGTGCTCGCGTTGATCCCGCTGTTGCGCTCGAACTTCTTCGGGCCGATGGCGACCGCGCTGATGGGCGGCATCACGAGCGCCACGGTGCTGACCCTCTTCTATCTGCCGGCGCTGTACGCCGCGTGGTTCCGGGTGAAACCGGGCGAACGCGATCCTGAGACGCCGCACGCCGCCACGGGAGCCTGACCATGCGCGACACGACTTTCCCGTTTCCGCACGCGATGCGCACGGCCTGCGCGGCCGGCGCGCTCGCGCTCCTCGCCGGCTGCTCGCTGTTCGGCCCGAGCGGCGAGGCGCCCGCGTCGCCATCGCCCGCGCACTACGGCGCGCAGCCCCTGCCGCCTGAAACCGTGGCCGCGCATGGCGTCGCGCAACGCTTCGAGGTGGGCGCGCAACCGGTGCCCGACTGGTGGACGCTGTATCGCAGCCCGGCGCTCGACGCGCTCGTCGACGAAGGGCTGCGCCACAGCCCGACGCTGGCCGCCGCCGAGCGGAGCCTGACCGCCGCGCGCGAGCAGCTGCGCGGCCAGATCGGCAGCTCGCTGTTGCCGACCATCGACGCGGGCGGCCAGGCGACCCGCCAGCGCGCGCTCGGGGTGCCGGCGTTCGGTCCGCAAACCGTGCTGTACAAGGTGTTCGCGGGGCAATTGCAGGCGAACTACACGCTCGACCTGTTCGGCGCGGCGCGCTTCGCGAACCGCGCGCTCGCGCAGCGGGTCGACGTCAGCGCATTCCAGCTCGATGCCGCGCGGCGCGCGCTCGCGGCCAACATCGTGACGGCGGCGATCACCGCATCGGCGCTGCATGCGCAGCTCGACACGACCGAGCAGCTCGTCGCGCTGGCCGGCCGGCAGGCCGACGACGCGACGAGCCGCCACCGCCTGGGCGCGGTGGCGCGCACCGATCAGCTCGGCGCGCAGCAGAGCGCCGCGGCGCTCGCCGCGAGCCTGCCCGCGCTGCGCCAGCAGTGGCAGAGCGCGCGCCACGCGCTTGCCGTGCTGCTCGGCCGCACGCCGGACCAGGCGCCCGACGACCTCGCGCTCGACGCGCTCGCCTTGCCCGAGCAGGTGCCGGTCGTGGTGCCGTCCGAGCTGCTGAAGACCCGCCCGGACATCCAGGCCGCCGATGCCGCGTTGAAAGCGGCAGCGGCCGAGGTCGGCGTCGCGACCGCGCAGATGTTCCCGCAGCTGTCGCTGACCGCGTCGATGGGCCAGGCCGGCTTCAGCTGGCCGTCGATGCTGTCGGGCGCGGGCGCGATCTGGAGCGTCGGCGCGTCGCTGACGCAGCCGCTGTTCCACGGCGGCGCGCTGCTCGCGCAGCGACGCGCGGCGCAGGCGAGCTACGACGCGGCGGTCGAGCAGTACAAGCAGACCGTGCTCGGCGCGTTCCAGAACGTCGCGGACTCGCTTGCCGCGCTCGACAACGACGCGCAATCGCTCGATGCATCGAGCCGCGCGGCGCTCGCCGCGCGCGGCGCATTCGACGACACGGCGGCGCGCATGCGGCTCGGCGCGCTGCCGCCCTCCGCCGCGCGCGCGAGCGAAGAACAGTACCGCAACGCGCGGCTCGACGAGATCCGCGCGACAGGTGCGCGGCTCGCGGATACGGCGCGGTTGTTTCAGGCGATGGGCACGCCGCCCGCCCCGGGCACCGTGGCCGACGCGCCGCGCGCCGCGCAGCCCTAAGCGGATCGGGCGTCCGGCGGGCATCGATAAGTCGGATGCCGAAATGCCGGGTGCGGATGCATCGGTCGCAAATACGCCGGTCGCAAATACGCCGCGCGCCGGAGCGGTTGCCCGACTCCGGCGCGCGGCCGTGTTTCCCGCCCTGCCGCGCCCCCGGTCGCGGCAGCCCCCGTCAACGACGATCGAGCGAGTACTTCCCCGGCCCCGTCAGCGCGAGCAGCAGCAGGCCGCCCGCGATCGCGACGTTCTTGTAGAAGTGGATCATGTTGTCGTACTGCGCGAGGCCCGTCATGCTCCAATAACGATGGCCGATCGCCGCCGTGCCGAGCGTGTAGAGCGCGAGCAGCAATGCAAGCGGCCGCGTATAGAAGCCGGCCGCGAGCAGCAGCCCGACCACCAGTTCCATCACCACCGAGATCACCGCCGCGAGCGCGGGCAGCGGCGCGCCGGTCGACGCCATGTAGGCCACCGCGTCGTGAAAGCCGACGAGCTTTTGCCAGCCGAACAGCACGAACAACACCATCATCATCACCCGGGCAACCAGCAGGCCCCCGTCCCGATACCGATCCAGCGCAAGATATTGCATGGTCTTCACTCCTTCGTTTCGTTCGGGTTCAGGCGCGGCTTGCGCCGTCGAGCGGGCGCAGGTCGAACACCAGCACTTCGGCCTCCCGGCCGTTCGCGAGCGTGAGCGCCGCTGCGTCGCGAAGCCGCGCGCCATCGCCCTCGCCCAACCTTACGCCGTTCACCTCCAGGCTGCCACGCGCGACGTGCACGTACACGTGACGCCGGCCCGTCAGCGCGAGGCGCGCGCTTTCATCGCCATCGAACCGGCCCGCGTAGATCCGCGCATCCTGGCGGATCGCCAGCGCGCCGTCCGCGCCTTCCGGCGACACGATCAGCCGCAGCGCGCCGCGCGTATCCGCGTCGGGCACCTTCGCCTGCTGATAGCGCGGCGGCAGCCCGGCCACCGACGGCCGGATCCAGATCTGCAGGAAGTGCACCGGCTCGCCGCGCGAATGGTTGAACTCGCTGTGCGCGACACCCGTGCCGGCGCTCATCAGCTGCACGTCGCCGGGCACGATCACCGAGCCCGTGCCCATCGAATCCTTGTGTTCGAGCGCGCCGTCGAGCACGTACGACAGGATTTCCATGTCGCGGTGCGGATGCGTGCCGAAACCGCGCGCCGGGGCGACGCGGTCGTCGTTGATCACGAGCAGGTCCGAGAAGCCCACTTGGGCCGGATCGTAGTAGTCGGCGAACGAGAAGGTATGACGCGAGTTGAGCCAGCCGTGGTCGGCGTGGCCGCGTTGATCGGCGTGTCGGATGTCCATCATGAGTTTCTCCGGTTGATCGGCGGGCCCCCGGACGGTGGCGTTGCGCCGATCGATGACGTAAGCTTACGTCAACTCGAATGAGCGAAAAACCTCATAAAACCGATACACTGTCACATCAAAGTGGACACTCATGCAACTCGATGACCTCCGGATTTTCGTCGCGACCGTCGATTCCGGCAGCCTCACCGCGGCGGCCGACCGGCTCCAGCTGTCGAAGCAGTTCGTCAGCCGGCGCATGATGGCGCTCGAGGCGTCGCTCGGCGTGCGGCTGCTGTTGCGCAACACCCGCAAGCTCGCGGTCACCGATCTCGGGCACGCGCTCTACGCGCATGCGCAGCGCATCCTCGCCGACGTCGCCGCCGCCGAGCAGGCGATGGCCGAGCAGCATGCCGCGCTGCACGGTTCGCTGAAGGTCAGCGCGCCGATGTCGTACGGCACCCGCCACCTGTCGCCGCTGCTCGCCGCGTTCCTCGCCGCGCACCCGGCGCTGCGCATGCAGGTCGAGCTGAGCGACCGCCTGGTCGACCTGATCGGCGAGGGTTTCGACCTCGCGCTGCGGATCGGCGCGCTGCCCGATTCGACGCTCGTCGCCCGCCCGCTCGGCACGCTGCGCATGATCGCGTGCTGCAGTCCCGCCTATCTGCGCGCGCACGGCGAACCGGCGAGCCCGGCCGAGCTGCACCGTCACGCCTGCCTGCTGTACGGCCAGGAGGGCCGCACCGGCTGGGAATTCAGCGTCGACGGCGCGCCGCGCACCTTCGACGTGCACGGGCCGCTCGTCGCCAACAACGGCGACGTGGTCCGCGACGCCGCCGGCGCGAACCTCGGCGTCGCGCTGCTGCCCGACTTCATCGTCGCGCCGGCGCTCGCGTCGGGTGCGCTGGTGCCGATCCTCGCGGCCTACGCGCCGCCGCCGCTGCCCTTGCACGTGGTCTACCCGCAGCACCGCCAGGGGTCGTCGTCGATCCGCGCGCTGGTCGCGTTCCTCGAGGAACGGCTCGCGCGCGCCGACGCTTGACCCTCACGTTGCGTGAGGCCGCAGTCTTCATCCCGCACGGAGAACGGAGGAAACCGATGTTGCTGAAAGTGGGCGAATTGGCGAAACGCAGCGGCCTGACGGTCCGCACGCTGCACCACTACGACGCGATCGGCCTGCTCCGGCCCTCCGCGCGTTCCGAGGCCGGCTACCGGCTGTACGACCGGCGCGACGTCGCGCGGCTGCACCAGATTCAGGCGCTGCGCCGCTTCGGTCTTGCGCTGGCCGACATCGGAACCTGTCTCGCCGGCCCCGGCGCTCCGCTCGCGCCGCTCGTCGAGCGGCAGATCCACGCGCTCGACGCGCAGATCGGACAGGCCGCGCAGCTGCGCGACCGGCTCGTCCGGCTGCACGCGTCGCTGCGCGACGGCGCGGAGCCCGAGCTTGGCGATTGGCTCACCACACTGGAGATGATGACCGTGTACGACCGTTATTTTTCAAGCGAAGAACTGACCCGCCTGCCGCTCAGCCAGCTCGACAAGGCGCGGGAAACCGAATGGGCGGCGCTCGTCGCCGACGTGGACGCGCTGCGTACGGCCGGCGTGCCCGCGGAGCATCCGGACGCGCAGGCGTTCGCGTTGCGCTGGATGACGATGCTGAAGGCGGATACGAACGGCGATCCGCGTCTGCTCGCGAAGCTGAACCTGATGCACGATCGCGAGCCCGCGGTGCGGCAGCAGACCGGTATCACGCCCGAGGTGCTCGCCTACGTGCTGCGCGCCTTCTCCGAGAGCCGGCTCGCGATCTACGCGAAATATCTGACGGCCGACGAGATGCGCTTCACGCGCGCGCATTTCGGCCGGCATGCGTACGAATGGCCGCAGTTGATCGGCGAGGTGCGCGATGCGCTCGATCAGGGCGTCGCGCCGGATGCACCCGCCGGACGCGCGCTCGCGGCGCGCTGGCACGCGCTGTTCCGCGCCTTCGCCGGCGACGATCCGGACACGCAGGGCAAGTTCCGCCAGGCGCATCTGAACGAGCCGGAACTGATGACCGGCTCGTGGGCCGACGACGCGGTGATCGCATTCATCCGCGCCGCGAGCGCGCCGGCGAACTGAGGCGGCGGCGCGCCGGCCGGACGCCGGATGCCGCCGGCGCGCGCGCAACCCGCGCCTCGCCGCCGTCATCGCCGGAAACCAGGCGATCGCGGTTCGAAACGTCAGGGCGTGCGTTCTGCGGGAACGGGCACAACGCGAAGGTGGGCCAAGGCAACCGCGCAGGCGGTCGCCTTGGCTGTCCAGGGCGTCATTTCCAGGGCGTCAGATCCAGGGCATCAGGCATGGCGCGAGACTCAGTCCGTCGAGCCGGCCGGTCAGGACCGGATTGGCAGCGACAGGGCTGGAATCGCTTGCGAGACCAGTGGCGCCGACAGGGCCACTGGCGCCGCGTGGGCACTCAGCTGTCGTGCGATTGGCACGGCAGCCGGTGGCGCCGTTGCAGGTGGCACACCCAGCATTGGCACCGCGCTGCCCGCGAGGATCGCCGAGGCTTCGCTCAAGCGTTCCACGACTGGCGCCAACGATGTGTGGATCTGCGACAACTTCTCATCGTCTATCTTTCCCATAGCTTCATCACCTCCTTTATTTGTCAACGGACAAATAGTGGCGCACCCGACGGGACTCGAACCCGCATTCCCCAGCCCCCAAAACTGGTACTTTTGAAACCTGGGCTCCACGGCCCTCGGCCCGGCCCTCCGCGCCACATTGACGCCCTGGAGAGCTGCGGATCGGTATTGCCGGGCGTGCTTCCGCTTCGCCGTCGATTCCATTGTCCGATTAAGCTACAGGTGCAATGCTTGAATCCCCTATTCCTCACAGCCGGAGCAACTGCTTCAGGCTGTTGATCAACCGGTCGACATCCTCCGGGCCGTTGTAGCCCTGTACCGAGATCCGCACGCGCGGCCGGCCCTCGAAGCGATCCACCGACACGTCGATCTGGTGTTCGTGGCGCAACGCGTTCATCAGCCACACGTCGTCGGTCTCGGGCGGCAGCGGCACGCAGACCATCTGGCCGTGCCACTCGGGCGCGCCCGGCGGATGATAGAGCGGCTGCCGCGTCAGGGCCGCGACCTCCTTCTGCGCATCGCTCGCGAGCGCGATGCAGCGCTTGCGCACGCTGTCCCAGTCGTGTTCCGCCTGGAAGGCAAGCGCGCTCGGCACGCTGAGGAACGGCGAGATGTCGCGGCTGCCCTGCCATTCGTGATACTCGACGAACTTCGACGGCCCCGGGTTCTTCGGCTCCCATCCCCAGCTGACGACGAGCGGATCGATCAGCAACTGGACGTCGGGGCGCGCATACAGGAACGCGCTGCCCTTCGGCGCGCACACCCATTTGTGCAGGATGCCGACGAAGAAGTCCGGATCCATCGCGCGCAGCGACAGCGGCAGCTGCCCCGGCACATGCGAGCCGTCGACGACGGTGAGAATGCCCCGCGCGCGCGCCCGCGCGCAAATCTCGGCGACCGGAAACACCAGCGCGGTCGGCGACGTCAGCTGGCTGATCAGGATCACGCGCGTTCGCGGCGTCACGGCCGCCCAGAAATCGTCGACGAACTGCGCATGCGTGCTCACCGGCAGCGGCACCTGGTGCCGCACGATGTCGAAGCCGCGCTTCTGCGCCATGCAGCGCCACAGCCGGTCGATCCCGCCGTGTTCGTGATTGGTCGTGAGCAGTTCGTCGCCGGGGCCGAGCGGGATGCTGCGCGCGATGATGTTGACGCCCGTGGTGCCGTTGCTGACATATACTAGGTTGTCGCGTTCGGTGTCCACGTAGTCGGCCAGCACGGCGCGCGCATGCGCCATTCGCTCGGTGAAGCGGCGCGACAGGAAGTCGACCGGCTCGCGTTCGAGTTCGTACTGCCACTGCACATGTCGCTCGAATACCGGCCGCGGCGTCGCGCCATACGCCCCGTGATTGAGATAGGTCACGTCCGGGTCGAGCAGGAAATACGCCTTCAATCGCTGTGTCATGGTCCGATCCCGCATTCAATGAACATCGCGAAAACATGGCTGCGTCCGCAAACCGGCTGTTGAACGCATGGCGCCGGGGCGGCCCCGGGCTCGCGCTGCGGGTCGTGTTCGACCGGCTGGTCGACGCCGCGCTCGAACGGCGCTTGCGCATCCGCACCCGCGGCCTCGTGCCGATCGAATCGCTCGTCGACGAATGGCACGGCTGTCACGATTACTACCCGTCGTCGATCCGCGCGTTCAATCGCGTGCTGCGCGACCTCGCGGTCACGCGGCAGGACGTGTTCGTCGACTACGGGTCCGGCATGGGCCGCGCGATCGTGCTCGCGTCGCGCTTCCCGTTCCGCGAACTGATCGGCGTCGAGGCGTCGGACCGGCTCCATCACACCGCGCTCGCCAACGTCGGCCGCGCGCTGCCCGACGCCGAGCGGCAGCGCATCCGCCTGCAGCACGGCGACGCACGCGCGTTCCGCTTGCCCGAGACGGCCACGGTGCTGTATTTCTACAACCCGTTTCATGGCGACATCCTCCGCACTGTGTTTGCCGACATCGAGCGATCCCTCCATCAACATCCCCGGCGACTGACCATCGTCTTCAACAATCCCGCCCACTTCCGGCACATCGAAGGCGACTACGGCTGGCTGCGCGCGCGTCGCGAGTATCGGTTCGAATATCCGATCGCGGTCTACGAGGCCATGACGGCCTCGGCCGCTCCGGGCGCGTAAAACGGCCGCTCCCCGACGATCGTGGTCCGGTACATCGTGCGCAGATGACGCGCCATGTCGTAGTCGGTCGCGCGATGCGCGAGGCAGCGGTTGTCCCAGATCAGCAGATCACCCGCGCGCCAGCGGTGCCGATAACCGAAGCGCGGCTCGTCGAACGCGATCGCATGCAGTTGCGACATCAGCGCATCGCTGCGGCTCGCCTCCATGCCGACGATCCGCCACGGCACGACGCCGCCGATATACAGCGCATTGACGCCCGTCTCCGGATGCGTCCTCACCAGCGGCTGCAGGACGTCCGGCCACAGCGCCTTCTGCCCGGCCGGCGGGACGGGCCGCTGCGGATAATGGAAAGGCAGCGTCTGCACGCGGTCCATCACGAACCTGCGGCCGTCGATTTCCGCGCGCAGCCGCGCGGGCAGCGCGCGATAGACGGCCGTCATGCTGATGAAACAGGTGTCGCCGCCCGCGTCCGGCACCGCCTTGCCGTACAGCAGCGTGCCCGCGGGCGGGCATGTGAGGAAATGGCCGTCGGTATGCCAGTAGCGGCCGCTGATCGCCGCGCCGAGCGGCTTGCCGCCGACGATCTCGTTCGACAGCAGCAGCACTTCCGGCTGCGCCACGCACGCATTCTCGCTGCGCGTATAGACGACGGGCTCGCCGAAGCAGCGCGTAAACGCGACCAGCTGCGCCGGATCGAGCGTCTGCTCGCGAAACACCAGCACGCCGAAGCGCAACCACGCGGCGCGGATCTCCCGCATCGTCGCCGGTCGCGGGGCGATGCGCGCGTCCAGGCCTTCGACCTCGGCGCCGAGCGTCGCGGCCAGCGGGCCGATGCGGAGCGGCGAGCGGTCAGTCATGGATCGACTCGAGATGCCCGGGCACCGCCTGCGGGACGAGCCGCCGCATGCGCATCAGGCTGTCGGCCGCCTGCGCGCCGTCGAGATTGATCGCGAGCGCATCGTGGCCGTTGCGGCGCGCGAGGTTGGGTAGGATCAGCAGACCCCGCCGCCGCTCGCCGCCGACGAGCAGGCCCGCCTCCGACCACGCGTCGAGGCACGGACCGAGGTGGTCGATGACGAACTCCCCCCGGTAGCCGAAACTGCTGATGCTGCGCACGGCGACGCCGGACGCGCGCAGCCACGCGCGCACGGCCAGCGGCACGTAGGCGGCGGTCAGGCGCGGATTGCAGTCGCCGACGAACCAGTAGCGTCCATCCTGTCCGAGACACGCATCGAAATTCACCGGCCCGCGATACCCCCGGGCGGCCAGCGCGCCCGCGAGGGTGCCGCACTGTTCACTGAGCGCGCGCACGCGACGATCGTCCGACCAGGCATCGTCGAGGTGCAGCCCCAGAAACTGGCGGCGCTGCGCATCGCGATACCACTGCGCGCCGGCGTCGACGACGCGATGGC
Organism: Burkholderia sp. GW821-FHT14F03; assembly: GCF_058803765.1. Classification (NCBI taxonomy): domain Bacteria; kingdom Pseudomonadati; phylum Pseudomonadota; class Betaproteobacteria; order Burkholderiales; family Burkholderiaceae; genus Burkholderia; species Burkholderia sp. GW821-FHT14F03. The sequence goes on along the minus strand of NZ_JBXAPG010000007.1, from coordinate 135,435 downwards.
CGCCCGCCTCGTCGACGAACAGGGTCACGCCGACGCTCGCCGGGCTGCCCGCCTCGACGGGCGGCCGCACGACGAGCTGCACGATCAGCGGCAAGCGCGCGCGGCGTGCGGCCTGCGCCTGCCGCAGCGCGCGCAGCGTCGCATCGTCGGGCGTCGCGCCTTCCCACGCCGGCGGCAGCGCGCATTCCGCGCGCAACTCGCGCACGAACGCCGGCTCGCCGAAGCCCTCGGCGAGCAGCCAGCGCCGGACTTCGGCGGCGAACGCCGGCGCGCGGTCGGCGAACGTCGCCGCGGACAGGATCGCCGACACATTGCCGCTGGAGTCCTGCGACGATTTCAGGAACAGCGCGTCGGGCGGCGCCGCGAGCCCGCAGGCGTCGGCGAAGCGCTGCGCGAGCGTCGTCCAGTCGCGCAGCGCGACGAACGCGTCCGGCGCCATCACCATGCCCGGCACCTGCGGCGGCCCGCCGTCGATTGCCGCCTCGCGCTGGAACGCCATGAAGCGCGCCTTGTTGTGCCACGTCTGCGCGAGCGAGGCCACGCGTTCGCAGTCCGCGTCGTCGAATACGACGCGGACGTTCCGTTCGCGCAGCAGGTCCGTCAGTTCGCGCAGCATCCGCGCGGCGGTCGGCGACACCTGGTTCATGACGAAGCCGATGCTGGCGCCGTCCGCGGCCAGCGCGCGCGCCGCGCGGTCGAACGATTCGGTGGCGGACAGCGCGAGCGTCGACAGGTCGCATCGCACATAGAGCGGCGCCGGAATGCGCGGCGCGGGCAGCCCTTGCGCCTCGGCGAGGTGCCGCAGCCGCGCGTCCAGCGCCGTCAGCAGGCGGTCGTATCGGCGGCCATGCGCGTCGTCGAACACGAGGATCACGCTCGGCAGGCCGAGCAGGCTGGTATAGACGAGAAAGCGGTCCTGGCAACGGAACACGAACGTGTTTTCCGCTTCGCCGCTGTCGAGGATCAGGCCGCCGCCGATGAACGCGAGCCGCCGATCGCCGCGACCGAACGCGAAGAAAGGCAATGCGTCGACGTCGACAGGATTCATGCGTCCTCCGCGTCGGCGGCGTGCGCGACTTCGGCCGCCTCCAGCGCGCCGGCCCGGCGCAGCGCATGCAGCGTTTGCCGGGTCGATTGCGCACGACGGTCGCGGATCGCGTCGGGGCTCGCGCACGCCGACATCACGCGCTCGATCTCGCGCGCGGCCACGCCGGCATCCGCCAGGACGTCGCGCACGATGCCCGCGTCGGCGAACAGGAACGCGTCGATCAGCCCCGGCCACAGAGGCCGCAGCGCCGCGTGCACGTCGGCCGGCCACTGCGGCCACACGATTTTCAGCAAGCGCGAGAAATACGCGCTGTGCCGGGCCTCGTCCAGGTAATGCTGGTGCAGGAACGTCTGCACGTCGAGCCGCAGCGCATCGTCGCGCCAGTCGTCGCGCAGCGTGTGGGTGATCAGCGTCTCGGCGACCACCGCCGCGCAGAACCGCACCAGCGACGCATTCACGCCGGGCAGCGCCGCGACCTGCCGTTCGACGTGCAGCAGGAAGCCGTGGCCGCGCCGGGGGCGCGCCGCTTCCGTCGCCGCCGTCACCTGCGTCATCAGCTCCTGCGCGAGCAGCGCGTGAAACGCCTCGTCGCACTGCACGCGCAGCGCGTCGGCCACCACGCGGTCGTCGTAGCGGGCATCGAGCGCGCGCGCCGCGATGTCGCGCGCCACCGTCGCGATCAGCGTGTTCTCGAGCGCGACGGTGAAGCTCAGATGCGCGATCAGCAGGCCGGCGGCGATCCGCTCGCGCGGCGCGTCGCGCAGCGCGGGATGAGACAGGATGCCGCCCTGCCGCTCCGCCATCCACATGCCGGACGCGTCGGTCAGCCAGAAGTCGGCGGGCAGCGTGCGCACCGAGGCGGCCCGATGCCAGTCCTGGAACGGCGAACAATAGGCGTGCGTCATCACGCGCGCTCCGGCGTTGCCGCGCGGACCCCGACGCCCACGCCCTCGGTGGTCGGGCATTCGACGAAGCAGTCGTATTCGTCGGCGACGAGATCGAGGAACGGGCCCAGTTCTTCGCGGTTGCGGGCGATCATGTCGTCGAAGAACGGACAGCCCGAGTGATCGCGAAACAGGATGTTGTGGCACACGAGCAGCGAGCGCGCGGCCAGCCGCGGCAGCGCCGCGCGCAGCAGGTGCGCGTAGAGCCCCTTGCCGCGCCGGGTCGGGTCCGGATGGTCGCGCGGCAGCTCGGCATCCAGCACGACGAGATCGAACGGCTCGCCGCCGCGCGACAGGTAGTGTTCGCCGGTGTCGCAGACCACGTCGACGCGCGCCTCCGGATAGAGCCGCGCGAGGCTCGCGCGGGCGACCTCGGCCACCCGCGGATCGGGGTCGACGAGCACGGCCTCGCCGCCGCACGCGACGATTGCAGGCAGCGCCCAGGCCGCCCAGTAGCCGTAGTAGCTGCCGAGGAACACCGTCCTGCGCGGCCGGAACGCGAGCGCGATCGCCAGCAGCAGCCGGCCTTCCTCGGGGTAGATGTAGGTGCCGAGCCCCTGGTGATCGAAACCGCCGCGAAGATAGGCGGCCACCCGCGCGCCGGTCTGGCGGAAATCCGCCGGCAGCACGAGCCTCATCGACGCCAGCTCGGCGAACGCCGTGTCGACCGCCGCATCGATCGACGCGGGAAAGCGCTTCGCGAAATGCACGTCGTTCGCCGGTACGCCCTGCTCGATCAGGTCCGGACGGATCCGTTCGAGGAACGCGGAAAACTCCGCGCGGCTGCGTTCGCCCGCCCGGAATCCGCGATATTCCGGCGAATCCCGCAAGGCCGCGTCGAGCAGTTCGAAGATCGGACCGGTGAAATTCATGCGATCGCCTCCCGTTCAGCCCCCGCCGCCTCGACGGCGCGCTCTCCCGGCCACGCGGCGCCGGCCGCCAGCCCCGCGCCGCCGAGCGCCTGCCATAGCGCCTCGGTGATATGCGGCGCCAGCGGCGCGAGATACAGCGCCAGCCGCCGCGTCGCGTCCGCGAGGATCGCGAGATCGTCCGGGCGCGGCGGCTCGGTCTTGTACAGCGCCGCCTCGAAGGTCTGCACGCGCTCGAACAGGAACGCGAAGTTCTTCAGGGCGAGGTGGTAATCGTGACGCCGGAAGTCCGCGGCCATCCGGTACTCGCCGGTCGCCAGCCAGCCCAGCATCCGCTGGCCGAGCGGGCTCGGCTTGACGGCGGAGCCGGGCGACGTCGGTGCGCCGTCCCGGCAAGCGGGCGTGTCGGCGACCCGGTGCACGAAATCCCAGAGCCGGACCAGAAAAGCGTGCTGGCGGCGCACGAGCGCGTCGGACCAGTTGACATCGCGCTCGGGCGCCGCCGCGCCGATGATCGCGAGGCGCAGCGCGTCGGCGCCGTAGCGCTCGATGATCGACTGCAGATCCACGGCATTGCCCGCGCTCTTGCTCATCTTGCTGCCGTCCTGCCTGACCATGCCGAGCGCAAGCAGCGTGCTCACCGGTTCCTCCACGTCGGCGATCCCCATGCGCCGCAGCGCGCGGGCGATCATCCGCACATGGAAGAAACAGGTGCGCACCTGATCGGCCCCGCCGATCATCAGATCCACCGGCAGCCACGTGCGCGCGTCGTCGCGGTCGAACGGATCGTCGCCGCCGAGCCGCATGCACAGCCAGTGATACCACCACGGGCTCGAATAGGCTTCGAGGGTTTCCGTGTCGCGCCGCGCCGGTTCGCCGCAGCGCGGGCAGCGGACCTCGCGGAAGCCGGCATGGCGTTCGAGCGGATTGCCCGGCTGCCGCAGGTCGACGTCGTCGGGCAACACCACCGGCAGCGCGTCGTCGGGCACCGCGACGGGGCCGCATGCCGCGCAGTGCACGATCGGAACCGGCGGCCCCCAGTAGCGGTTGCGGGCCACGTTCCAGTCCTGCAGCCGGTAGCAGACCACGGCTTCCGCCTGCCCGGCGGCGAGCATCGCGGCGCGGTCGCACCCGCCGGTCGCGTGCGGGTCGAGCCCGTATTGCGCGGCCAGCAGGCGGTCCGCGTCGAGCGCGTCCGGACGGCCGGGCCGCGCGCCGTCATGCGCGACGTCCTCGACGACGATGGGCAGCGCGACCGCACCGGCTGCGCCGGCCGCCTGAGCAAACCAAGGGGCGTGCGGCTGCGCGCCGGCCTGCCGGTCATCGGGGAGATCCCCGCTCGCGCCCGCCGCGATCGCGAGCGGATGCAAGCGCCCCACCACGATGAAATGCAACCGCGCGAGCCAGGCTTCGTCGTCCAGCTGGAGTTCGATCGCGCCGGGCCGGCCCGACACCGGCAAGCGCAGCCGCAGGCCGTGACGCCGCCCGATCCAGTCGCGATGCATCTTCTTCACGTCCTGCGGCCAACCGGGAAGGCGTTCCAGCCCGTCCAGCATCTCGTCGGCGAACGCCGACTCGCGCACGAACCACTGCGGCCGCACGCGCGTCTCGACGCGCTGCTTGCAGCGCCAGCAGCGGCCGTCGTCGACGAGGCTCGCCGCGAGCGTGACCTCGCACTGCGGGCACCAGTCGGCCGGCGCGTCGCGCCGGAAGCAGTAGCCCGCCTCGAACAAGCGCACGAACACCCACTGGATCCAGCGGTAGTACGCCGGCACGTGATACTGGGTGATGCGCCGGCGGTCGTGGCCGAGCCCGAGGCGCACGAACTGCGCGGCCATCGCCTCGCTGCACCGGCGCGCCAGCGCCTCGGGCGTGCAACCCGCGTCGCGCGCCGCCAGCTCGGTCGGCAGGCCGAACGTGTCGAAGCCGGTGGTGTACATCACGTCGTACCCCTGCATCCGGCGGAACCGGGCGTCGGCGTCGGCCAGCACGTAGTTCCGCGCGTGGCCGATATGCAGTTGTCCCGTCGCGAACGGCGGCAGTTCGATGATGAACCATTTGGGCCGGCCGGGTCGCGCTTCGGTGTCGAACACCCGCGCGTCCTGCCATGCCTGTTGAAAGTGAGGTTCGAGGGTGGCCGGACGATACGGCCGCGGAGCGTGGGCGGCGTGCGTGCGCTCGGCGGTCATGCCCAGCACTCCACGGCCCGCACGCGATCGAGATAGGCGCCCGGCAGCACGTCGGCCGCCGCCAGCAGGTGATCGAGGTAGTCGCGCGTGGGCTTGAGGTTCGGGCGCACCATCGCGGGGTTGGCCACGTAGGTGAAGGCGGCCGTCAGGCGGCCGCTGACGGCGTCGCGCACCAGCACCGCGACGCGCCGGTAGTGATGCGGGACCAGCTCGATCGCGTCGAGTGCGTCGAGCGCGCCCGGATGCATCAGGTTGAGCGTTCCCTCGACTTCGCCGCCGCTTGCCGGCTCGATGTTCGCGAAGCCGATATGGTCGTGCTGCGACGACACCTTGTTGAAGGTCAGCCGGTAGCAGTGGATGATGCCGGGCCGCCGGTCGACCAGCACCTCCCCGAAGCGGGCGAGGCGCTCGCGCAGGCGCGCCTCGCTCATGTTGGAGCCGTACGCGAAATAGCAAATCTGGCTCATCGTGTCTCTCCGCACTGATCCAGTCGTCCCGCCGCGCGCCGCCATCGATTGCCGTTCGACCCGCGGGCGTCTCCTGGCGGGGCTCCGGGCCGCCCGACTTCGAGATCCACGCGGATGGGACAACGCGCGCGCGCCGGATCGAGGTCCGGTGAGTCGCGCCGATGATCGGCTCTCGCTGCGGTGATTTTTTCCGATCCTTGATCAAAAACTAGATCGGAATCAAGGGCATATCCAGCTACCAATTCTGGTAGGCAGCGGCGAAGCGTGACGAAAGGCTCGCGAAGGGAAATCCGCGGATGCCGGGCCGGCGCCGCGCCTCATGAACCCTCGCCGGGACGGGCAGCAACGACGCCGGCAAACAAAACGCCCGGCGCGGAGGACTCCGGCGCCGGGCGTGGCGGACGACGGGCGGCGCGCCGTTACAGCACGGCCGCCATCCGCTTGCGCTCGTTGCGCAGCATCACGTAGTTCGCGCCGACGACGCCGATCGTCACCGCGGCGATGAACAGCGTGGCGAGCGCGTTCATCTCGGGGTTCAGGCCGAGCCGCACGCGCGAGAACACGACGAGCGGCAGCGTGGTCGAGCCGGGGCCGGACAGGAACGCGGACAGCACGAGGTCGTCGATCGACAACGTAAACGACAGCAGCCAGCCCGACACCAGCGCCTGCGAGATCAGCGGCAGCGTGATCGTGAAGAACACCTTGAGCGGCGTCGCGCCGAGATCGAGCGCGGCCTCCTCGAGCGAGGGATTCAGCTCGCGCACGCGCGACTGCACGATGATCGCGACGTACGACATGCACAGCATCACGTGGCCGAGCCAGATCGTGAACATGCCGCGCTCGGCCGGCCAGCCGAACCACTTGCCCAGCTCGATGAACAGCAGCAGCAGCGAGATGCCCTGGATCACCTCGGGAATCACGAGCGGCGCGTTGATCATCCCGCTGTACAGCGCGAAGCCGCGAAACCGTCCCATCCGGGCCAGCACGAAGCCGGCCCAGGTGCCGATGAAGACCGAGGCGAACGCGGTCAGCACGCCGATCTTCAGCGACAGCCAGGCGGCCGCGATCAGCTCCGAGTCCTCGATCAGCGCCGCGTACCAGCGGGTCGAGAAACCCGACCAGACGGTGACGAGCGCCGACTCGTTGAACGAGTAGACGATCAGGCTCAGGATCGGGATGTACAGGAAGCCCAGCCCGATGGCCAGCGCGGCGAACTGCAGATAACGATTCGGCTTCATCGACGGCGTCCCTCCAGTTCCTTCGCCTGGTAATACTGGAACACCGCCATTGGCACCAGCAGCAGCAACACCATCGCGACCGTCACGGCGGACGCCATCGGCCAGTCGGCATTGTTGAAGAACTCATTCCACATCACGCGGCCGATCATCAGCGTATTCGCGCCGCCGAGCAGCTCGGGGATCACGTACTCGCCGACGGCCGGGATGAACACCAGCAGGCAGCCCGCGATGATGCCGTTCTTCGACAGCGGCAGCGTGATCTGCACGAACGCCTTCCACGGCTTCGCGCCAAGGTCGTAGGCCGCTTCGAGCAGGCGCAGGTCCATCTTCACGAGATGCGCGTAGAGCGGCATCACGAGGAACGGCAGATACGAGTAGACCATCCCGATGTAGACCGCGATGTTGGTGCGGTACAGCTCGATCGGCGTGCTGATGAGGCCCGTCGACAACAGGAAGTTGTTCAGGAGCCCGTTGTTCTTCAGGATGCCGATCCACGCGTACACGCGGATCAGGAACGACGTCCAGAACGGCAGCATGACCGCCATCATCAGCAGGTTGCGGCTGGCCGGGTTCGAGCGCGCGATGTAGTACGCCATGGGGTAACCGAGCAGCAGGCACAGCAGCGTCGTGATGCCCGCGACCACCACCGAGTTCACGTAGGTCGCGAAATACAGCGTATCGGTGAACAGGAACGCGTAGTGGCGCAGGTTCAGCGCGATATGCAGCACGCCGTCGGTGAAGCTCGTCAGCTCGGTATACGGCGGAATGCCCAGTTCCAGCTCCGCGAAACTGATCTTGACGACCAGGAGGAATGGCACCAGGAAAAACAGCAGCAGCCAGATGAACGGCCCGGCGACCACGGCCGAGCGGCCGCTGAGCCCGAGCTTGCGCACCGGCCAGGTGTACAGGGACGAGAGCGCGCTCATGAGGTCAGCACCACGCCCGCGGCCGCGCTCCAGCGCACGTAGATCTCGTCGCCCCAGCCGGGCGATTCCATGTCGGCGATCGCGAGGCTCGACACGTTCGCGATCACGGTCTTGCCGGAATCGAGCTTCACGTGATACAGCGAGTAGCCGCCGACATAGGCGACGTTCGAGATCACGCCGTGCGCCCAGTTGTAGGCGCCCTCGGGCGGCTTGCGCGTGAGCGCGATCCGCTCGGGACGCACCGACACCGTCACCGGCATGCCGAGCGGCCCGGTGATCCCGTGGTTCACGTACAGCCGCGACGGCAGGTCCGGCGTTTCGATGAACACGTGGTCCGGCTCGTCCTCGACGACGTTGCCGTCGAACAGGTTGGTCGAGCCGATGAATTCGGCCGAGAACCGGCTGTTCGGATACTCGTAGACCTCGTGCGGCGAGCCGATCTGCACGATCTCGCCGTCGCTCATCACCGCGAGGCGGCCGGCCATCGTCATCGCCTCCTCCTGGTCGTGGGTGACCATGATGCAGGTGACGCCGACCTTGTCGAGGATGTTGACCAGCTCGATCTGGGTGCGCTGGCGGATCTGCTTGTCGAGCGCGGACATCGGCTCGTCGAGCAGCAGCAGCTTCGGCCGCTTGACGAGCGAGCGCGCGAGCGCGACCCGCTGTTGCTGGCCGCCCGACAGCTGGTGCGGCTTGCGGCCCGCGTAGCGGCTCATCTGCACGAGTTCGAGCGCGTCGCGCACGCGCTCCCTCAGTTCGGCCTTCGGCACGCCTTCCTGCTTGAGACCGAATGCGACATTCGATTCGACCGACATGTGCGGGAACAGCGCATACGACTGGAACATCATGTTCACGGGCCGCTTGTACGGCGGCATCTGCGCGAGATCCTCGCCGTCGATCAGGATCTTGCCCGAGGTGACCGACTCGAGGCCGGCCAGCATGCGCAGCAGCGTGGACTTGCCGCAGCCGGAACTGCCGAGCAGCGCGAACAGCTCGCCCTTCCGGACGGAAAGATTGACCTGGCGCACCGCCACGGTCTCGCCGAACTGCTTCACGACGTCGACGATCTGAACGAAATTCTCGGCGCGCGCATCGGCGCCGGACTGAGGCGGGTTGGACGGCGCGCCCGCGACCGGCGCGCTCGACTGGCTATTCATAATCGGGTGCTTCTCTCCTGCGTTTGACGAACAAAGCCCCCGGGGTTGCCAGGGGCTTCATGATCCGATGCTTGGCGGGCCTTGCGCGCCGCTTCAGCGTCCTGACTTCAGCTCCGTCCAGAGACGCGTCTGCAGACGCTGGATCTCGGGCGGCAGGGGCTTGAGCAGGAACAGCGTCTTCACGACCTCGGGCGGCGGATAGACGGCCGGGTCGTTGGCGACGTCCGGACGCACGTACTTGCGCGCCTCGAGATTCGCGCTCGGGTAGTACACCGCGTTGGTGATCGCCGCGTGGACTTTCGGGTCCTCGATGTAGTTGATCCACTCGAGGGCCGCTTCCTTGTTCTTCGCGTCCTTCGGGATCGCCATCACGTCGAACCAGACGCCCGCGCCGCCCTTCGGGATGTAGTACTCGACCTTGTAGGGCTTCTTCGCCTCGAGGGTGCGGTGCTTGGCGATCACGACGTCGCCGGACCAGCCGAACGCGAAGCAGATGTCGCCGCCGACCAGGTCGTTGATGTAGCCCGACGAGTTGAACTGGGTGATGTACGGGCGGATCTTCTTGAGCACCTGCATCGCGGCCTGGTAGTCGGCCGGGTTGGTGCTCATCGGATCCTTGCCGATGTAGTGCAGCGTAGCCGCGAACATCTGGTCGGGCGCGTCGAGCACCGACACGCCGCAGGTCTTGAGCTTCGAGAGGTTCTCGGGCTTGAACAGGATGTCCCAGTTGTCGAGCGGCACCTTGCCCAGGATCTGCTGGGCCTTGTTGACGTTGTAGGCGAGGCCCGTCGTGCCGTAGGCCCAGGGCACCACGTACTTGTTGCCCGGATCCGCGCCGGCGACGAGCGCCATCAGCTGCGGATCGAGATACTTGAGGTTCGGCAGCTTCGACTTGTCGAGCGGCGCGAAGATGCCGGCCGCGATCTGCTTGCCCGCGTAGTTGCTGGTCGGCACGACGATGTCGTAGCCGGAATTGCCGGTCAGCAGCTTCGCCTGCAGCGTGTCGTCGCTGTCGTAGTTGTCGTAGCGAACCTTGATGCCGTTCTGCTTCTCGAAGTTCGGGATCGTGTCCTTCGCAATGTAGTCCGACCAGTTGTAAACATTGAGCTGCGTATCCTTCGCCGCCGCGGCCGATGCAGCCGCGCACAGCGCCAGCGCCGCGAACCGGCCCGCCACCTTTGCTTTCATCCCGTTCTCCCGTCCGACCGGCTTGGATCCGGCCTTCATCTGCCTCGCCATGACGGCGCGCCGTGCGCGCCGCCCCTCGAAAACCCCGAAAACTACCATTAATCCCCCGCCGTAACAAAAAAAACACCCGGCTGTCGCGCAAACGGAACAGATTCGCGCGGCGGCTCGCCCGCCTTCCGGCGCGAGGAAATGGCCGCAATTTTATCGGGTTATCGCCCCGTGTCCATCCCCGAAAAATTCGCGCGCCGCCCGAGCCGATCACCTACCCTAAATTTGTGCGCCGCTCGTTCGTCATTCCATTGAGAGCGGGCGCATTCCGCACCCGTCCCAACCGACCGCAGGTGCGCCCGACCATGAACAGCCACCCGTTCGCCACCCGCCCGGACGCGGGCCGCCCTGATGCGGGCCACCCCGACGGCGATCGCCCGTCCGCCCCCGGCGATCCCGGCGGCCCGCGCCGCTGGCTGTCGTTCGCCGGCGCGGGGATGCTCGTCGCGGTCGGCTACATGGATCCCGGCAACTGGGCGACCGCGCTCGCGGGCGGCGCGGCCTACGGCTATCGGCTGCTCGGCGTGGTGATCGCGTCGAGCCTGATGGCGATGCTGCTGCAATGGCTGGCCGCGCGGCTCGGCGTGGTCTGCGGGCGCGATCTGGCTCAATTGTGTCGGGAACACTATGGCCGCCGCACCACCGTGCTGCTATGGATCGCGGCGGAGATCGCGATCATCGCGTGCGACGTCGCCGAGGTGGTCGGCGCGGCCGTCGCGCTGCAATTGCTGCTCGGCGTCTCGCTGACGGCCGGCGTGCTGCTGTCGGCCGTCGGCACGCTCGCGATGCTGGCGCTGCAACGCCCCGGCACGCGCCTGCTCGAAACCGTGATCACGACGCTGATCGGCTTCGTCGGCCTGTGCTTCGTGGTCGAGGTGGCGCTCGCGCAGCCCGACTGGCGCGCCGCGCTGGCGGGCACGGTGCCGCCGCCCGCGCTGCTGCGCGACGCGGGCATGCTGTGGATCGCGGCCGGCATGCTCGGCGCGACCGTGATGCCGCACAACCTGTACCTGCACGGCTCGCTCGTCCGCCATCTGGCGGCCCCGCGCGACGACGCCGCGATCCGTCGCGCGCTGTTCGGCGTGAACCTCGATACGTTCGTGTCGCTGTCGATCGCGTTCGTCATCAACGCGGCGCTGTTGATCGTCGCGGCCGCCGTGTTCCACGCGCACGGCCACCATGACGTGACCGACCTCGCCGACGCGCACCGCCTGATCGCGCCGATCGTCGGCAACCAGTGGGCCGGCATCCTGTTCGCCGCCGCGCTGCTCGCCTGCGGGCTGTCGGCGACCGTGACCGGCACGCTCGCCGGCCAGGCCGTGATGGAAGGGTTTCTCGCGCTGAGGCTGCCGCGCTGGCAGCGCGCGCTGCTGACCCGCTCGCTCGCGATCGGCCCCGCGCTCGTCGCGGTCGGCCTGTACGGCCAGCACGGCTCGAACTCCCTGCTGGTCGCCAGCCAGGTCGTGCTGAGCCTGCAACTGCCGCTCGCCGTGATCCCGCTCGTGCGCTTCACCTCGGACCGCGCGCTGATGGGGGCGTGGCGCGTGCACGGCGCGGCGCTCGCGGCCGCCTGGGCCTGCACGGCGATCATCCTGCTGCTGAACGGCGCGCTCATCTGGCAAGCGGCGACGGGCGCCTGAATTACAATGGGGCGACTGCGCGCGCGCCGCCACGGTGCGCTTCCGCTCACCGCTCCAACAGGATTCGTCGCCCGCCCATGCCCGCACGTCCCGTTGCCCCGTCCACCGTCCGCCGTCCCGTTTCCTTCCACTCCCTGGCGCGCGCCCTGTGCGCGGCCGCCGTATTCGCGAACGCGCCGGCGCACGCCGCCGTCGCGCTGCTGCAGCCCGCGAAGGAAGCCGCCGCGAGCGCGCCGCTGACGCTCACGCTGCTTTATTCCGCCGACGACTCGCCGCTCGACGTCGCCCCGCCCGCCGCGCTCGACGTCACGCTGACGGCCGACGACAAGCCGCCCGTGCCGCTCTCGCTGGCGCGCGACGCCGACGTGCCGGATCGCTTCACGCTGCGACCCGGTGCGTACCGCAAGGTCCGCTACGCGGCCGCATGGCCCGCGACCCTGCGCGGCGGCGTCACGATCACGCCGCTCGGCCTCGACGCCTCGCCCGCGCTCGTCGTGCTCAACCGCGGCCCGCGCCAGGCCGAGCTGGCGCGCGCGGAACAGGCGGCCGCGCAGGCGACGACGCCCGCCGCGCGCGACGCGGCCAATACGCGCCTCGCCACGCTCGACACCGCGCCGCTGCCGCCCGGCGACGCGCTGACGACCGCCGCGCCGGGCTGGCTGTCGTCGCACCTCAGCTACTACGAGCCGATCTACTTCGGCGTGGGCGCCAACGGCGGCACGAGCGCGCGTTTCCAGCTCAGCTTCAAGTACCGTCTGCACCTGCCCGACGACCCCGCCTCCCGGCGCTTCATCGACAACCTGTACTTCGCGTACACGCAGACCTCGATCTGGGATTTGTCGAGCGCGTCGAAACCGTTTCGCGACACGAGCTACAAGCCGCGCCTGTTCTATTACATCGCCGACACCGGCTGGCGCAGCGCCTGGTTCACGCGCATGGGCGCGGCGGCCGGGATCGGCCACGAATCGAACGGCCGGGCGGGCGGCGCATCGCGCAGCCTGAACATCGCCTTCGTGCAGCCAACCTGGGAGTTCGGCAAGCTCGACGACTACCACCTGCAGGTATCGCCGATGTTCTACTACTACCTGGAGAAGAGCGAGAACGAGGATATCGCGGACTATCGCGGCTACCTGGACCTGCTCGTGAAATACGGCAGCCCCGGCGGCTGGCAGCTCGCGACCACGTTGCGCAAGGGCGCCCGCCACGGGTACGGCAGCGTCGACGCGCAACTCAGCTATCCGCTGTCGAGGCTGATCGGGCAGGCCTGGGGCGGCTACGTGTGGATCGGCTACTTCAACGGCTACGGCGAGGACCTGCTCGACTACAACCGCCGCCAGCACTGGATCGCGCGGATCGGGTTCAGCATCGCGCGCTGAGCCCGCCGGCGACGCCTGCCCGCATCGGTTAACATAGCGCCTCGCGCCGGCGCCCGGCGCACCGCTTCAACCCAACCGAACCGTAGATCCGATGACCTCCAACCTTCATGACAAACCCGACAGCCCGTGCATCGGCGTCTGTTCGACCCTTTTTGACGATGTCTGCAAGGGCTGCGGTCGCACCGCCCTCGAGGTCGCGAACTGGGTGTTCATGAGCGATGCGGAGAAACAGGCCGTGTGGGAACGCATCACGCGCGAAGGCACGGCCATGCGCTTCCAGTACGACAAGCTCTGATCCGGCCCGCCGCGCAGGCCAACGCATCACGCGGTCGCACAAAAAAGAGTTCATCGCCGGCCTGCGGCGGGATTGTGTAGCCAGTCGAGCAGTGAACCGCACGTCGATATTGCCGGACTCCGGCCAGGCTCGACGGGCCGTGGCCGGAATGGGTAGCGATGAGCGCTATGCCGGCGTCACTCGTTGTAAAACGGCCGCCACGGCTCGATGAGCATCCTGGCATCAGCGGGGCTGCAGAACCCTTCACGACTGAGCACCTCGTCGCGCGGCTTGCCATCGAAACGTTCGACGATGCCGTTTTGCCATGCGCGACCGGGCGCGATGAAGGCCGGGCCGACAGACGCGTCGCGCAGCCAGCGCACGACGCGGGCAGCAGCAAAATCCGCCATAGGCCTCAAGCGCGCATTGATCCACGCGCTGCCGTCGCCCCCTGTCCCATCAGTTGCCCTTGGGCATGACCTGTGGGCCCGCACCGCCGGCGAATTTCTCCATCTCGATGACCTTGCACCGCATTTCAACCTGCGGAAGCATGACGGCCGCTGGCAAGCCCAGGACGAAATCGATCGTCGCCACGACATCCTCGACCTGGATCTTCGCCTCATTCGCGATGCGGCCGTCATTGGTCATGTCGGTATTGACCACACTGGGGCACAGGCAGGTCACGCGCACATCGAAGGGCAGCAACTCCTTGTGCAGAGCCTGCGCGTAGCTGATCAACGCGGCCTTGGTCGCCGCATAGACCCCGAGCTTTGGCAGGCTCTCTGTCCCGGCCATCGAGGAGATCAGGAGGATCTGTCCGCCCCCCTCAAGCCGCATGCGGTTCGCCACGAGATTGGTGACAACCAGGGCGCTGGTGAGGTTGACGTCCACCATGGAAATGACATCCTCGGTCGCAAGAGCCGAACCACCCATCTTCAAGACCCCGGCCGAATTCACCAGCATGGTGATCCGCATCGTGCCGGACAGGGCTTTCGCGACTGCTTCGTGTACCTGATTCGGAAAACGCATGTCCACGCTGAGCAGCTCAATCCTGCAATCCGGGTGCAGGGCCAGGATCTGGGCCCTGGCCCGAGCGAGCCCCGCAGGATCTTGTGCCAACAGGAGCAAGTTCATACCCCTGCCAGCCAGGTACTTTGCAACTGCCAGGCCGATCCCTCGGCTGCCGCCTGTGACAAGCGCATAGGCCGGGCGCTGATCATCTGCAGTACCCAACATGGATTGATTCACCATCCTTATCTCCAAAACGAACTTCATGTTGTTCATCGTGCCGGCCACGCGGCCGAAGACGACTGAGAGAAACGGAAATCCCGCGGGTGGAAGCCGTGCCGCCCGACGAGGACACTTCCGCGAGCGCTTCCCCATGCTCACGTCGCGGTGGTAATGCGCCATGCGCCGCAGAACCCGCAAGAGGAACAGCATATCCGGCCTGACGAGAATTGGGGTGATGTCGAATCGACGCCATCAGCCCTCACTGCCATTGCTTCTACGCTGCACCCTCTTGATCTTGAACGCCGTTACCCGGATGCGGGGCCGCGCGCGGCGACGGCGCGCCTTGCCGTGCGGTGATACCCGTAGCCGCTCGGCTGTGAACTTGCCTGGCACGCGTTATCGAACGATTCTCGATGGCGGCCAGACCACGCGTCTTTGCAGGAGTTGATATTGTCGATTGCACGCGACCTTCCAGATTCGACTGATGCGGCCCATCCTGCATCGCTGCGGCGACATATAGAACCATCGCGGATCTTGGAAAGATTCGACGAGAATTCTTCATGGCGGCCGCCCCGCTCAAATTTCAATGATGCTTGCAAATCCACTTTGTGAAGCGTGATACCTCGGAATGCCTTTCACTCTCATCAGGCCAGATTATGAAATACGGAATTGGCGCATTGACCTCGATAGCATGTATCTGCTGGAGATCTCCACGCTCAAGATAAGGCCGTGCAAATTTCTTGCGTACAAGAATAATGCCAAGGCCAGCGATCGCCGCCTGAATTAATGCACTGTTATTATCCAACAGGTGACCAAATGAAGGCTCGATAATCGGAAGCCCAGCCGCCTCCAACCAATCATGCCCATCTCGACATGAAACCCGAAGAAAAGGCAAAATCGAAAGCGATGAAGCGCCAATCGGCGGAAGCTCATTGGATAGCGATTTATTTGCACAAGTAATCAAAGTATCGCGACTCAACTCCCGGGAGCAGCGTTCACTTTTCCAATGACCGCCACCCCAAATGCAAGCATCGAAATTCATACCTTCAACTGGCCGATCGCAAGCTCACGTATCGATCGATGATTTAATATCAGGATGAATGGCGTTGAATAGATGAATGTTAGGTATGAGCCAATGCAAAGCAAAATCTACGCAAACATTTACGTGCAACTCCGATGCATTTGGAGCGGCAGGTGAGGTTGCCACCGAGATTGCCTTCTGTAGATCGATCAATCCATGCCTGACTTTGCGAGCTAGTTCAATTGCAGTCTCGGCTGGAATCATTCGACCCCAGCCTGCTCCGAAGCACCGACGAAGTCGTCACGGATAAGCTGCGCAGTTGCGCGCGACCTGCGGCGGCATCCTGTGACCAATCACGCGGCGTATCTCGCGTCGATATTGTCGGAATCCAGGCAGGCTCGACGGATCGTGGCTGCGACCAGCGCCATGGGGCCCGCGCGTGTTATAGAACTGCCGCTGGCGTTCGATGAGCACCTTGCCTCGGCGCGGCTGTGGAACCATTCGCGGCTCGGCAGTTCGCCATGCCGCTTGCCGTTGAAGCTATCGACGAACTCGTTTTGCCACGGACAGAGGTGGCCTCGCTCGTTCGGACAGCGTCGCGCAGCAGGCCTCATCCGGAGTCTGATCCGCCGGACTCGAATGGAGCCATTTCCTGTTGCCCAACGCGATGCATTCGCCGATGAAGCGTGACCGACTCATACGCTTTCGGGCGGGCCTCTTCATACTTGATGCTGCGCCGCACCCGCCCGACGAACACGTCACACGCTGTTTGCGCACCGAGCTCATCGTGTACGTACCCACGAGCCCCCTGACGTCTTAAGCTCGTTTGCTGCGCCAGTCCGTCACCGCACTTGCCGGGCTTGGGACGTGGCCAGCCCCGCTGCCGGAGATTCCCGCATACCGGGCCGCGTCACGCACTGCCCTGGATCCCAAACCCGGCGGCGGTCCAATCCTCGACGAACAAAAAAAAGCGGCATGCAGAACGCCATGCCGCCAACCCCAACACATGTTGCGGACGGGCGCCTGCCCGTCCGGAATTCAGAACTTCATCCCGACGCCCACGCCGAGAATCAGCGGATCGATATGCAAGCGGCCGAGCGATTGGCCGGCGAGCGTCGCGTCGGTATGCATCCAGATCTTCTTCAGATCGACGTTGACGAACAGCTTCTTGGTGACCTGCACGTCGACGCCGAACTGCAGCGCCGGGCCGAAGCTGTGATTGCTGACCGAGATGCCCGTGCCGCCCGCGTTCAGCCCGTTGTTATAGAACAGCGTGTAGTTGATCCCCGCGCCGAAATACGGCCGCACCTTGCCCGCATGATTGAAGTGGTACTGCAGCAGCAGCGTCGGCGGCAGCACGTTCACGCCGCCGAGGTGACCGAGGCTGCCCGAGTTGATCTGGTGCCGCGACGTCCCGAGGATCAGTTCGACCCCGAGGTAGTCGCGGATCATGTACGTGAAGTCCAGCTCCGGCACGATGGCATTGTTCACGCCGACGTTCAGCGCGGACAAGGTGCCGCTGGTGCGATCCTGCGGCATGATGCTGATGGCGCGCACCCGCGCAATGATGTCGCCCTGTGAGATACCGTCGCCGGGCGACGCCGCCTGCGACAGCGTAGGCGTCAGTGCGACGCACGCTGCGATGGCGGACAAGGCGACGAGACGAGGACGAATTGTTTTCTGCATGATTAGAACCCCCTGGAAACTGATGCGATTTTCCAGGGACCGTTCCCATTGCATATTGACGGCCGTCAAGCGAGCGAGAACGTGGGACGGTTTGCCGCAGGCTCAGGCGCGACGCCCGTCAGCAGCAGGTCGAGCAGGTCGCGCACGCTGCGGATCGCGGCGCCGAACGGCAGCGGCTCGCGGCCCCGGAAGAACAGGCCGTTCGCGATGTCGCCGCGCAGCGCGGCGGCAAGCCGCGTGTCGATGCAGAAATGCCCGAACTTCTCGATGCCGTCGCGCAGGCCGCACACGCCGAGACATTCGAGCGAGGTCGGGCAGCGCTGCTTGAACGCGCCGAGCTTCGCGCGGATCCGCGCCTCGTGCCGCAGGTAGCGTTCGAGCCACGGCGTCTTCACCGCGCGCGCCGGCAGCCCGGTCACGCTGATGAATTCCACGATGTCGTCCTGTTGCGCATCGGCGAGGACCCGCTTGAAGTTCGGATGCGCATCGCCCTCCTCCGTCACCGCGAACGGCGTGCCCACCTGCACGCCGTTCGCACCCGCCGCGAGCGCGGCGCGCAGCGCGGCATGGCTGTTGATGCCGCCCGCGACGATCAGCGGGATGCGTTCACGCTCGATGCCGAGTTCGGCGAAGGTGCGCGCGGTTTCTTCGAGCACGCGCGCGAACTCGAAGCGCGGATCGCGCATGTCGTCGAGATTCGTGACGCCAAGGTGGCCGCCCGCATGCGCGGGATGCTCGATCACGATCGCATCCGGCAGACGGCCCTTCTTCATCCATTTCTTCACGACCAGCGCGATGCCGCGGCTGTCCGACAGGATCGGGATCAACGCGATATCATGGCCGCGCGTCATCTCGGGCAGGTCGAGCGGCAGGCCCGCGCCCATCACGATCGCGTCGGCGCCGAATTCGCAGGCCACCTGCACGTAGTCCGCCTGCGCGCTGACCGCCTTCATGACATTGACCGCGATCATGCCGCGCCCCTGGCTCCAGGTGCGCGCGAGCTGGATCTCGCGCGCGAGCGCTTCGAGATTCGCGCCTTCGAGCGTGGCGCGGTCGGATTGCGGGCGGCAGCGTTCGAGCAGGTCGGCGTGGTGATGACGCAGATCGATGCTCGCGATCGTGCCCATCGCGCCTTCGCGCGCGACGCTGCCCGCAAGACGATGGGCCGAGATCCCGACGCCCATGCCGCCCTGGACGACGGGCAACAATGAACGGGCGCGGATCTGGAGCGGCGGAAAGGAAGGGAGTGCGGTCATCGGAACCTCTTCAGTGCAACGAGGAAAAAGCCCGATGATCGGCGTTTGCCCGCCGCGCGCGTTGACGGCCGTCAACAAACGCGCGGCGCGCGACGACGCGCTACGCCGCAGGCGGCGTATTCAGCTGCATCGATTTGTACTCGAGATATTCCTCCAGCCCGTACACGCCGTTCTCGCGACCGCGGCCCGATTGCTTGAATCCGCCGAACGGCGCGGCCGGATTCCATGCGCCGCCATTGATATCGACCTGGCCCGTGCGGATGCGTCGCGCGACCTGCAGCGCGCGCGCGTCGCTGCCCGCCCACACCGCGCCGCCGAGCCCATACGGCGAATCGTTGGCGATGCGCACCGCATCGTCCTCGTCGCGGTACGTGATGATCGACAGCACCGGGCCGAAGATCTCCTCCTGCGCGATCGTCGCGTCCGGCGCGACTCGGCCGAACACCGTCGGCTTCACGAAGAACCCGCGCGACAGCCCGTCCGGCAATTCGACGCCGCCCGTCACCAGCTCCGCGCCTTCGTCGATGCCGCGCTGGATATAGTCCCGCACGCGCTGCTGCTGAGCCGCCGACGCGAGCGCGCCGTGGCGGGTCGCGTCGCTGCGCGGATCGCCTGCGACATAGCGCTCGGCCGCGGCCTTCGCGAGTTCGCGCGCTTCTTCGTAGCGCGCCTCCGGCACCAGCATCCGCGTGTGCGCGGAACAGGTCTGGCCGGCATTGAGATAGCACGCGCCGACCGTGCCCTTCACCGCCGTCGGGAAATCGGCGTCGTCGAGCAGGATCGAGGCGGACTTGCCGCCCAGCTCCAGCGCGACGCGCTTCACCGACGCCGCCGCGAGTTCCGACACGCGCTTGCCGACGCGCGTCGAGCCGGTGAACGACACCATGTCGATCTCGGGCGCGCTCGCGAGCGCTTCGCCGACCACCGGCCCGTAGCCGCAGACGAGATTGAACACGCCGGCCGGCAGGCCCGCCGCGTGAATCGCCTCGGCCAGCACGAACGCATTGAGCGGCGCGACCTCGGACGGCTTCAGCACCACCGTGCAGCCGGCCGCGAGCGCGGCGGCGACCTTCAGCGTGATCTGGCTCAGCGGATAGTTCCACGGCGTGATCGCCGCGACCACGCCCACCGGCTCGCGCACGACGAGCGAATTGCCAACCCGCTGCTCGAATGCGAAGGTCTCGGCGAGCTTCGCATACGTGCCCCAGGCGTGGATCGGGCCGCCGACCTGGATCGCGCGCGACAGCTTGATCGGCATGCCGACTTCGCCCGTGATCAGTTGCGCCAGCTCGTCGGCGCGCGCCTTCAGGTTCGCGGTGATCGTGCGCAGATACGCGGCGCGCTCGGCGGGCGGCGTCGCGGCCCAGCCGTCGAACGCGGCGCGCGCGGCGGCGACGGCCGCGTGCGCGTCGGCCGCGTCGCCGGCCGGAATGCGGCCGATGACGGCCTCGGTGCCGGAGTCGATCACGTCGATCGCGCCGCTGCCGGACGGGGTGCGCCACGCGCCGTCGATATAGAACTGTTCGTAGGTTTGCATCGTGCGGTTCCTGTCTCCAAGGGAGCGGACATTCTACCGAGCCGCTCGCGCGAGCGCGATCCCGCATGGCCGCTCGATGAAGCCGCGATGACACGATTCTCATTTGGCGCTCATCCGGGCGGAGCGGCGCATTCCTAGCATCGGGGCTGAATCGCGATGATCGGGCGCCGCCGGGCCGCCCCGGCAGCGCGATCCGGCCGGCGCCCTGGACGGGCAGCCTGCGCCCCTCCGTCCTATATCCGTGTGGAGCATCCGATGAAATCATGCAGCGCCCTTCCGCTCGCCAGCCTCGCCCTGTTCGGGGCGACCGGCCTGGCCCAGGCCCAATCGAGCATCACCCTCTACGGCCTCATCGACACCTCGCTGACCTACGTGAACCGCGTCAACGCGAACGGCGACAGCCAGATCGGTCTCGGCAACGGCAACCTGCTCGGCAGCCGCTGGGGCTTGAAAGGCTCGGAGGATCTCGGCGGCGACCTCAAGGCGATCTTCACGATCGAGAACGGCTTCGATCCGAACAGCGGCGCACTCGGCCAGGGCGGCCGGATGTTCGGCCGCCAGTCGTTCGTCGGGCTGGAAAGCGCGCGCTACGGGACGCTCACGATCGGCCGCCAGTACGACGCGCTCGCGGACGTCGCGTGGCCCGTC
Organism: Burkholderia sp. GW821-FHT14F03; assembly: GCF_058803765.1. Taxonomy (NCBI): domain Bacteria; kingdom Pseudomonadati; phylum Pseudomonadota; class Betaproteobacteria; order Burkholderiales; family Burkholderiaceae; genus Burkholderia; species Burkholderia sp. GW821-FHT14F03. The sequence continues at coordinate 114,693 of NZ_JBXAPG010000007.1, read as the reverse complement.
ACCGGCGACTACTACTTCGGCAGCGTGTACGCGACGCCGGGCGATGTCGACAACTACGACACGTCGTCGCGCACCAGCAATGCGATCAAGTACACCTCGCCGACGCTCGCGGGCTTCCAGTTCGTCGGCATGTACGCGCTGGGCGGCGTCGCGGGCAAGACCGGGTCCGGGCAGACCTGGTCGGTGGGCGTGGCTTATGGCAACGGACCGCTCAGCGTGGCGGGCGGCTATTACTATGCGGCCAATGCGGCGCCCTCGGCGGGCGCGCTGCGCAATGCGTGGGGCGGCACGTCGGACGGCACCTTCGACGGCTCGCTCGTCAACGGCGGATACATCTCGGCGAAATCGATGGGCATCGCGCGCGCGGCCGTGCAGTACGTGGCGGGCCCGTTCACGCTCGGGCTCGATTACAGCAATGCGCAGTACAAGCCCGATGCGTTCTCGACCTTCCGCGAGACCGAGAAGTACAACACCGGGCGCGGTTTCGTGAATTACCAGGCGAACGCGGCGGTGCTGGTCGGGGTGGGCTACAGCTACACGAAGGCGAGCGGCGATACGAGCGCGACCTACCATCAGGTGTCGGCGGGCGCGGATTATACGTTGTCGAAGCGGACCGACTTCTATCTGGTCGGCGCGTGGCAGCGCGCGAACGGCACGCAACGCACGATGGACGGCGGCACGCAGCCTGCGCAGGCGTCGATCGGGTCGTATGGGTATGGCGGGACGCGCACGCAGAGCATCGTGGCGCTGGGGATGCGGCATCGGTTTTGAGCGCGGCCCCGATGGCGCGGGCGCATGTGAAAAGAGCCCGCTTCGTTGCCGAAGCGGGCTCTTGCGGGGAGCGGGGGGAGCGGAAAACGAGAAACGGAATGCGGGCCGTCCGGCCCGCTCGCGCTTACGCCTGCCCCTGGCTCGTCAGGAAGTCTTCGTAATTCCCGCCGAAGTCCGTCAGCGTGCCGTCCGTCTTCACTTCGATGATCCGGTTCGCGAGGCCGCTCACGAACTCGCGGTCATGCGACAGCCAGACCCAATCTGATTTCCTGTAACTATCTGGAGGTCAGAATGGCATCTATCGTTCAACGTGGGTACAAATGGCAGGCCAAAATCCGGGTCCAGGGCCAGCCGATCCGCTCCAAAACTTTCGATACGCGGGAGGCTGCTGAGCAGTGGACGGCCGAACAAGAGGCAATCAAGCCAGTTCCCAAGCAGCCCCGTAAGGTCCGCGAGAAACCCCCTACGCTCACCGTGGGAGACCTCTTTGCACGGTACATCAAAGCCCCTCTACCGGGACGCCGAAATGTCGAATGGGAGCGCGGGATATGCCGCCGCTTCATCCGCAATGAAAAGAGGCTATGCGCCGTCCCTGCCGCTAAGCTCGACAAGCCACATTTGGTCGAATGGCGGGATCGACGCATCGGGGAGGTTGCCCCTAGCACCGTAATTCGAGAGCTTGACGCCATATCCGCCGTGTACCGCCTCGCAATAGACGAGTGGGCCGTCGGTTTGAGCGTCAACCCGATCAAGGGGCTACGCCGCCCCAAGCTCCCGCCACCGCGTGACGTGCGGCTTGCCATAGGCGACGACGAAAAATTGATCGCATCCGCTATCGACTACAACCGCGAGATCGCCCCGGCTATCGTCCTCGCAATCGAGACGGCAATGCGTCAAGGCGAGATAGCCAAGCTCCGCTGGGAACATATCGACCTGGAGGCCCGAACCGTTCTACTACCTATGACGAAGAACGGGACACCGAGAAAGGTTCCTCTATCGAGCCGGGCAATCGAGGCTCTAACGTGGTGTCCTCCGCCCCATTGTGGCCGCGTATTCAAACTCACGCAGTCAGCCATGAAATACGCTTTCAGCCGTGTACGCGAAGAATGCGGCCTTGGGACCATCCATTTCCACGACCTACGACATGAAGCGACAAGCAGGCTGTTTGAAAAGGGATTGAACGTCCTTGAGGTCGCGACCATTACCGGCCACAAGAACCTCAAGCACCTCCAGCGCTACACCCATCTCCGCGCCGAGGATTTGGCGAAGAAGCTAGGTTAAGGAGACTTCCTGGGCCGCCTTGCTCGCTTGCTGGGCGGTTCCTGCGGACCTGAACCGCAATTCCCCTCCTTGGACAAAGGATGATCGGCCCAATTTTTGGCGGACATGATCTTTTCTTGGATCACGTTCTTCGAACGGGCTTTCGAAATGACCTCGCCAGTCTTTTCGTCCTTGCGCTCCGGGTACTCGCCGTCAATATAGATCGTGTCCCACATCTCCTTATCCGCAACGTCCCAGATAAATGCCTTGATCGCTGTAATTGCCGGTGCGACATCAACAACGACAGGGGAGCGAGTTAACGCGTCTCGGATCGTCGTACCCCGCACGTTATAGCCTACCGGCCCTCTGAGAGTCGCATAGACCCGTTTCCCGTCCCTGCTCCGAATGTGGAATACCTCCACCATGAACGGTTTGCCCAGCAGTTCGGCTATGTGCGTAGCTGCACCGCCGCATGCCCTGTCCATCGCGTCGAATAGCTCATGGAAGCTGGTCCCATACGCTACGTCTAACGTCTCCTGCGCAGTAATCCGAACCGGAATCTCCTGCCCTCCCCGTATGGTGGGTTCATGGTTCGGGCCGCTCAGTTCAAAGACCAGATCGACCTTTTCGCGCTCGCGCTTCTTGCCCTCGAATTCTTCCTCATGCGTGCCTAGCTCGAAGTAGCCGACGAAGCGCGCGCGAGCCAATCCCGCAGCCGGAGGGATGTACCCTACGTTACCGGGATCACGCATATTCGGTAGTCGCCCGTCCTTCACAGCCTGCTTAACTCGTTTTGCAATGTCGTCGCTCATGTCAACCTCGATAGGAACCGATTAGGCATCTTATCAAGGTGAAAATCCGGACTCGAACCGGCACCACTTATTTTAGTCGCACTCCTTCACAATATGAACAGGCTGTCGCAGAATGACTGCTCCACACCGACCAAGAGCGAACTATGCCGCGAGTAAGAACGCACCACGTAAGAACGCACCACATCCCGGATTCGTCGCCCCCACCTCTCGATATCCGCAAAGATGGCGCAGGCATCACCGAATTAGACGCGCTCCAGATAGCGACAAAGGCTGTCGAGATTTACGCAGCGCGTCACCCGCGACCGCCGCACGTAACGATTACTCAGGCGGCGGAGATGCTCGGCAAAAGCCGTCCTACGGTATCGGCGATGCTAACTCGCTATAAAATACGGCTCAACAAATGCGGTCAAATCCCTATCGAATCAATAGACCGATTACTAGCCGCCAGCAATTAATCCATCAAAGCCTTACGTCGCCGCATCTGATCCGGGGTAGCCCGCTTCTGGGCTGCCTCGTCAAGCTGAATGAACTGACTAACCCCGATATCCCGCATAGCTAGAACCGTCTTGAGTGGGATCAAATCCCCAGCAAACCGCAACCCAAAACAGTACCATGGTGCATCAGTGGCGTAACTCGACGTGCGCTCATACGGATACCATTTCTCTCCTAGCCAAGCTCCGTCAATCTCGAACCGAGAAATTATCGTGTGGTTATCGTTTGACGGGGAATTCGCTCCGGCCTTAACAGCATCGCGAATATCTAGACCCGTATTTACGTTGATCGTACTGTATCCGTGTTTACTCAGAATTTCACATATCAGAGATTGGGATTTATTTGACAATCGCTTGCTTAGCCGGGCGGGTGTAAATGGCTTTCCGAGTCGCAGTAGAGATGTTATCAAATTCGCCATGTCTTGCCGTGAGCCCTCCGCTTTGCTGGGACTACGGCAGAGCGCAAATGCAAAAGCCGTAGGCCATGCTTTACTCCCATCGTTAACGTGAACCTCCGTTTTAACATCCAGAGTCACGCCGAATTGTGCAGCGCCTCCGATCTGCTTCTCTGCTGCGGTGTCCATATTCATCTTGACGGCCATTGCTACCTGACCGCCGATACTCGGTGAACTCATCTTCCTCCTGTAAAGGTTCCATAGGTTCCAACTTTTTACACCCCCACCCCGTCATTTCAGAGGTACGGTGTTATGCGGGTTTCCGGGCGATTTCGGAACATGTGTGCCAATTTGTACCTACCCCTACCGCCACCCTTCCGGTATCCCATCCACGCCTACTCGTCTACGCACCTTGTATCCTTGGTCCGTGTTGGTCTTGTCGTCATGGCAATCCTTGCAGAGCAATTGCAGATTCTCATCCTCATTCGATCCACCTTGAGCTAATGGCTTGATGTGATCGACTACGCCACTCGGTACAGCTACCCCGCATTTCCTACAGCAGTATCCATCCCGCTCCCGGATTCGCTTTCTGATCGTGTCCCATGCCCCTCCCGAGAGATCATCAATTCGGACAGCATTTCCGGCTTCCGCTACTCTGGCCTTCTGCTTCGGAGTCAGGGATTTATTGCTACTTGGTCCACAATACGGACACTTCCATTGCATTCCCTCCGGCTTCCAATCCGGATGCTTACTGCATTCAGGCGCGCTACTTTGCTGCGCTCCGTAGACTCCACTCATTCAAATAACTCCATTTGAGAGGTTTGGACAGGATCGAATTACAGCCCCTCTGAGCCGCTGGGTAGATCGGACTACCCGAAGCATCCCGGAGCATCATCAGGCCCGTGTAGAGGCTGTGGAAGGCGGGGGGGTATGTCGATTTGTGAGGTCGAAAATCCCCAGCGCCGTCTGGTCAGTGTCGAAATATCGCTAACTGCAAAAATTCCCGCCGATAACGCTCAGTCTCTAGCGAAAACCCGATGTCCGCCTAGTAATCGGTAGGATCATCGGAAGTGCGCCTCAAGAGCGATGCAATCTCCGTCAGTCGCTTATTGATCTTGCGGGCCTCCTCTGTCAGGCCGTAGGTGTTACACGCAATGATCGCAAGCAAAGCAGCAAACACCCCAATTTGCCATTCGGTCATGCTGGCCTCCTTTGGCCGGATTTGTTGTGCGCGCGCATACGCGTGAGGCTATAATCGGCCGGGATGCCCTGTAGCTACATGCCCTTGCCCTCCCGGCTTACATCGGCCGCAGGTGCAAACGGAGAGGCAATTCCGAACGCTTTCGTAATCCAGAGTCGCCGCTTATTCCGGAGCATTCCGGCCTCCCGCATCTCATCAGCAGTGAGGCAACGCCGCTGAGCCGGTAGGTACTGACCATTCGGCCCGATGCGTCCGTACTCACCGGTCCGATGCATGTCGAAGGATCGCGAGGAGCGGAATCGCTCCCCACACGTCGGACAGATATTGTTATCGTTGGACTGTCGCATGCTGCGTCTCGTACTGGTCCTGCATGGCGCGGGCCTTCTTCAACCATTGACGGACCGATGCAAGCGCGGTCGCCTGCATCTCGTCAACCGTGGTCCACGATACGCGCATCGCGAGGATTGCTGTCAGGTGTTCATTCTTGCTCGCCAATCAGTACGCCTCCTTGTTCTGAATGTTGCTCATCATCTTCCGCAGCACGTCAGACAACTGGGTAGCCACCCTACGCCGACTCGGGGCGCGTCCGGTTCGCCCCCGGTACTCATGAAGCTTCACAGCGCCACGCAGGTAATGGAACGACACGCGGGCCATCTGCGTAGCGGGAGTCGGGATCGTCACTCCCGCCCCTCCGTCCCTGTGCGTGCCGCCAATTCCGCCTCGATAGCCTCCACACGGGCCATGATCTTCCGCGCCTCGTCCGGCCGACTCTCGCAAGCCTGCGCGAATGCATGGGCCAGCACGTCACGCTCCGCCCACATCTGCTCGATAGTCCGCTCTGCCATCACGACACCGCCGCCAGGATACGTTGAAGTTCCGTACGCGCTGCATCGGCCGTCTGCTTCCGCGACAGTTCATCTTGCAACTTGTTCAACACCTCGTATTGCTGGTTGTACCGGTCAGTTGCAACCCGAACGTCGTCCACCTCCGCAACGCCCCCTGCGAACTGTCTGCGCTTGAGTTCAAGCTCTTTCGAATAAGCCGCAAGCTGCATTCTCGCTTCGGTGATTTCTGAAGTCAGACGTGCAACCGTGCGAAGCCCCTTACCAGAATCCACGACCACACGGAGAGATCGGATTTCCTCCGCTACTCGCGCAAGTGCTGGCTCAAGCTCAGGTTTCGCGACAGGCTGCTTATACGTCCCGTCCGGATTCAGGCTGTCTGACGCGAAATGGAAGTGAAGCGCCGCATCTTCGGGGACCTTCGGTGCCTTTGGCTTGAAAAGTTGACTGATCAATATAGTTATCCTTATCGATAACGGGCCATCCAGGATGAACGGCCCGAGTCTGGTTACTGGAGGGTAATGACCTGCGGTGCAGCGATGATCTTCGCGTCCGCGTACTTGGTGATCTTCAATGCGGTCTTGTTCTCTTGCAGGAGGTGGATTACCTTCGGACCGTCCGACGTATCCACGGTGATATCAGCTTGATTGCTGCGCTCGATCCACTGCGGGCCATCGAACACGGCCGTTCGCTTCACGTCAACGAGGATCAGTTTCCCGTCTGGTACAGCAAGAGATGGGATAGCCTGGAGTGTCCTGTACGTGCCACCACGCGGGCCGATGTTCGGATTCGCAGCATCCTGCAAGCCCGTCAGTGTTACCGGATTACCGATCCAGCACGCGGTGCGCAAGTCTCCGTCAAAGGCCGCAATGCCCGCCCTCACACTTGCAGCAGCCTTGCCCTGCTTCGTAAATAGGTCAATCACGGCCGCATCCGTTGCGTTATTCGCCGCCATTTCAAGCTGTTCCCGCACGTACTGGACAACGGCTGTGCTGTAATTCGTGGCCGCGAGGAGCGTGTCATCGAACACCATGATTACGCCAAATTTACGGAAACTCGAAAGCACCGCATCAATCGTCGGAGCGACACCCGGGAAGCCCTCACCCTCGCCAATCTCCGCTGCCTGCAACAGCTTGTCTTGCGTCAGCGCACGCACGTTCGGCGGGAGTTGCGGCGCACCCATCTGAGCCAGCGCGGTAATGATCGGCGTCGTAGTCGGCGGGTACAGCACGCCGGGAGCCTGCTCCGGCCGGTAAAGCTCCGAATTGTTACCGGTCGTTGCTACCGGGACGGCTGCCTTGGCAATCATCGCCCCCGGCCCCGGCGGTACACCTGCACGATGACTATCCGCCACGACGTGACGACCACCTTTAGCGAAAATCTCACGAATTCTCGAACCTTCGATGACGCCCTTGCTATCTGTCGTCAGGCTCTTGGCCACTTGCAGGAGACTTGGAACAACGCCCACGCCCATGACTTCCTGAGCTTGCGCCGGAGTCCAATTCTCCGCTATAGCCCATTGGATTTGTTGGGCGGCGTTAAGATGCTTGATAATCTCTTGGTTGACATTTTCTTGAATCAAACGTAGTCCTTAGTTGTTAATAGTTGATACCGGAAAGATCAAGAGCGAACCCACCCGACTTCGACGGATTCGCGGTACGGGCTGCGTCAAATCTGCCCGTACTTCATCTGGAAGGCGAAGCCACCTTGTTCGCGCATGCGCTGCTCCATTCGAATATCAATCCACGATTGCACGTAATTTTGTAGGTCTTTAGCGTCCTGTTCGGACAAGCCTCTGCCGCCGTGGTTGTTCACCTGGACAGAAACCGGAGAGGAGCCGCTAGACGCAGCAGGAGAGGGTGCGAGGGTGGCGGCTATGCCGCCGGTAGAAAAGTGCGCCATGTGGCCGGAGTTGATGGACTCAAGCAAGCTGCGGTACTTCTTCGTGGACGAAGCATTGACGACGAATTCGCCGTTGGAGAGCATGGCTGGGATGCTGTCGCTAGTGGTGGTCCCAGGTCCAGAGATCGGCCCGCCACCCGCACGGTGCAGAACTGGGCCGCCCTCGCTAAAGAAGCCAAAGGAACTGCTGATACTCTGGATCGCAAACACCTCAGCTTGCCGCAAAGCAATCTTTGCGAGGTCGCCTAGAATGCTTGCCGTGAACTTTTTGAAGTTGCCTTCACCGCTCGTAATGAACTGTTCCAAGGCACTCTGTGAATCCTGCCACGCGGTCACAAAAGCCGTCTTGGCAAGCTCCGCATTCGTCAGCGCGTCGCCTCCGAGAGATGACAGACCATCCTTCATCTGAGCCGATAAGCTACTGCGCCGCGACTCCTCACGCGCAAACGATCGCCCCAAGTTAGATTCACGCTCTTTCAGATAGGCTTGTTCCGCTTGTAGCTTCGCGTCGTATTGCCTCATATCCGATGCGGGGTCTAACGCGTACTGCTCGACCAACTGCCGCACACGCTGCTGATACTGTTGTTGCAGCGCATACCGCGCGTCGAACTCGGCCTTAACCCGTGCCGTCATGTTGCGGGTTGCATCCTGATACTGATACGCGTCCTCCTGCTGCGTATTCATCTGACTCAGGCCCATGACGTACCGACTCACATCGATGTCGCGTCGCTGCGACAGACCCGCCAACGTATCTTGCAGACTCGAATCCAGGCTCTTGCGTTGAAGCTGGAGTTTTTCAACCGCAGCAACTGCTTCCGTGTAGGACCGCTTATCCGACGAAGATCGAAGCACATCAGCACGCCTGCTCGCCAACGCGATTTGATCGTTCAGTGCAGACTTTTGCAGGTCGGTAAGCTTACGGTAGTACGTCTCCGCGTCAATCACACCTAGCTGTCGCTGGGCCTGTAGCTGCTTCTCCGCCTGCTGCTCGATCAACTGGCGGATTGCCAACCCCGTCTGGGTCTCGGCATTCATCGCAGCGATTGCAGAGCCGCCCCCGTGCTTACGAGTGGGCGTGATGTGTTCAGTGTCGAAGGCGATCATCTGCTTTCGCTGGGCCTCAAGTTGCGCCCGCACGGAATCTGTCATCTTCCCCTGCTTCGTCAGCAACGAAATGCGCGTATCGATAATCTCGTTGTCACGCTTGACGGCATCGCTAAGACGTTGCTGCGCTGACTTCGTACGATCGTACTCTGTCCTTACAGCGCGGAGCGAATCGGCCAGTGCTGCCTTATTTGCTGCCTCCCGCGCCGTTGCCTCTTGGCTCTCTCGGTTCGCGTCAACGATCTTCTGTTGCGCGGCGATCAGCGGACCGTAATCCGTGTAGTCCCCAGGTGTCCGGCCATTAAACTGTGCAGCCTGCTTGGACTTGAGGTCGTTCAGGATGTCGAGGTCTGTAGATTTGGCGGCCAACGCACGCGTATAACGCCCCCATGCTGCGGTAACGTTATCCCAGAATCCCGCCTGATGCTCCGTGCTGGTCTTAGTCTCGCGTTCAATATCGGCCAACTGCTGCTGGATGAGAATCTTGAACGCTTCGTGCTTTTGGTCCGTCTTTTCAAGAGACTCGATAAACGCCATGTTGGCGTCTGACATCGAGTGGTGCGTGCGTTGATACTCCTCCGCCGCTCTCTTAACCTCGTCCTGCTGCTTCAGGAGCGATTCCACGGTCTTATCGAATGCCTCGCCCGATGACTTCGACATCGCCAATGCCACCGCCCCGACCTGCGGGAAGATATCGGCGGTAACGCGCCCTGTTGCCACAAGTTGATTAAGACCGTCTGTCGCTGCGTTGATGCCAACACCGAATCTCTTGGACAAGTCCTCAGCAAGTCCCTGGATAGATTCCCGTGTCTGCTGCGCGTACCCGGTCGTGGAATTCATCGCGTCGTGGAACGCCCCAGCCTGTGCAGTCGCATTCGAGATGCCCTTGTGGAACGCGTAGGCCGCCGCACCTGCCGCCGCAAGCCCCAACGCTAACGGATGCGTTGCGTACTTCATCGCGTCCACCTGCTCCGCCATCACCATCATGGACCCGGCGAAATTCTTCCAGCTACCCGTCGCGGCCTCATGGGCCAGCACCATCATTTCTCGTCTTGCACCAACACTGTTCAGGTTGAGTTCATGCGTTTTCTTCGAGGCTTCCGCAATAGCTGCCGTCTGTGCAGCGAATGCCTGCGTAACACCACGCGCGGCGGCCTGCTGATTGAGCATCTCCAAGCGCGTCTTGCCTGCCGTGGCTTGGAGGCGGTCGTACTGGTCTACGAGTTTCTTTGCTTCGCGTGCAGTGAGGTTGTAGCCGTTTGTGGCGGCTTCCTGCATTGCCCGTTGTACTGCCTCTTGCTTGCGCCGTACCTCATCCTGTGATGCGCTAAGTTGTGCGTTTACCGCACGCAGCTGACCGATACCCGCCTGTGCGCCGGATGCGTCGACCGAGTATCTTACGGTGACGTTGTTGTTTGAACCTGCTATGTAAACCTCCTTGGTTAATAAACGCCGTACACCAGGGTCCCTGGCATCGGGGTTCGAAAATTGTTGTCGTGATATGAGTATCGCCAGCTGATGCCAGTCGCATCGATTGAGACAATCGGAACAGGGGCATTTTGTGAGACGTGCTGGAATAGCCATCTCGGTGTGAACGCCCAAAAGGGAGTGCCGCTGGACAAATCGGCATCGATACGCCCCGGATTACCCGCTACCCATCGCGCCGTCTTCGCCTCATCCGAACCCTCCGGAACAATAGCAACAGCACCAAACGCCCGCCCTGCCCGAGTTGATGCATCCAGTAATGTGCGACCCTGGGCGTCGAATATTTCGAGTCCGATGCTCAATGCGTGTGGTCCCGGATGTAGGTTTCCAACGCCTTCTTAACAACAGCAGCAACCGCGCAATCCTTCTCCGCTGCAAGCTGCCGGAGTTGGCGATGGAACTCCGGTGTAATCCGGGCGCTGATCACCCGACTATCCGCGTAGGGAATATCCGGAACGCGGTGTACGTTATGCATAGTTGTACTAACTCCTTTTTGTAGACAACAAGAAACACAACCAAACGGCCATGCTGTTACGGTTCGCCTTGCACATACCTGGGGCATCATCCGGCATGCCTACCGGAAGGCGGGAGTCGGTCTTGCGACAGCCGCCCTTCATCGGGTGAGGATCGTCCTCTCCTATGCTCAGGGGTGTTTTGCATTGCGGAATTCGCCGCATAGGCGGAGCAGCTCTCCTTAGCCGTGGGGAGTTTTATATTGTGAAATTCAATGAGGAGGCGCGGCCACCTGTTGCTCAAGCTCCTGCCAGCGGTCGATAATCCGCGCCCGCATCTGGACGTTGTAGCCGGAGACGAGGATCAGGGTCTCGCGCTTGGGGAGGAGGAATTCTCGCGCCGGCCTCGTTCCACCGTTCCCAATAGTCGCAGAGTACATATGCTCAAATTTGAGCGCATGTTCGCCCAGCCCCTCCAGCATCTTCACGATGTCTCGGCAAACGTTGTTGTGCTGCTTGCCAGTAAGCTTCGCAATTTCCCTGCTACTCATGGTCCGCTGCATGTCGGCTTTAATGGTCTAACGCTACCGGAGGTACACCGCGCGACCTACTACGTCGGCAAACTCTACGCGCGGCCGTGCGGCTAGGGGGAATCGCACGAATTAACTCTGCTTCGTACTGCTTCATAAGCTAGCTTCTCGCGCCATTCCCGGCCAATTACCGCCAAAGCTTCAATCTCTGCCGATCCAACTACCGTTGTACTGGTTCTCATTGCTGCTCCCGGATTCGTTCGGTTGATGGAACAGGCTCTACGCGGAACCCGCTCTACGAACCGCTGTTCGCTATCCCGGCGCTGTTCAAGGTTCCTCCAAACCCTCCGCACCGGAGCGATGGCGCATACGTTCCCGCAGTGGCCCATCGCTTTCGCATCGTCTACGGCCTCTGAAAGCACCGCGATTCCTCCGCGACTCCCTAGCTTCGCTATTAACGTGGCTGGCTCTAGGTAGCCTCTCCGTCCTGCCGGTACTGTCAGGAGCCGATGCCCCACCCCTGGTCCGGTCGCCGCGTCAGGAGGTCACAACTGCGTACATTCAAAAACCACTACGCATTCATCAAAATAAGCCGAGATGACTCTATGACCACCCCGGCACAATCGCAATCATATACATCGAAAATCCACTACGCAATAACTTTTTCCGTCCCCGTTCCCGGGGCGATCTGCCACATGCTACTGACGTAGGTATGTGCGGGCCTTCCCGTCCTCGTCAATAGTGGGGGCTGTCGTTACCACCCGGTTCCCGTCCGCGTCCATATCGACCCTTACAGTTTTTACGACCCGCGCCTCAACAATAGACTGCGCATCCCCAGAGTCCACAAGATGGCCAGCCGCCTCCTTCTGCTCATCGTCTTTCAGTTCTGTATCGGTGCCAGCCGCAGCTTTCGCCGCTCGCTGGATAACGTCTCGCTTGCTTTCGACGTAGGCGCACACCAAGTCACGCAGTTCCTCCGATACCTTTACGCCCGCAAACACGCGAAGTATCTGCAAGTCGCGGATTACTTCTTTGGGTAGGCGTAGCTGGAAAGCCTGCATATTTTCCCGCTGGCTACGGATAGGCGAGTTCGGATCGTGTTTCATGCGTATGCTCCTAAATTGGTTGAAGTATAACGCACTACGCACCCCATGCCCAAGGCACAAAACCCGGGCTCACGGGTACAACAAAAAAGCCCGCTGAGTACAACTTAGCGGGCCTCTTGGGTACAATTGGGTACATCAGATTGGGTACAGCACTGCGGTATTACGCCTGCCCCTGGCTCGTCAGGAAGTCTTCGTAATTCCCGCCGAAGTCCGTCAGCGTGCCGTCCGTCTTCACTTCGATGATCCGGTTCGCGAGGCCGCTCACGAACTCGCGGTCATGCGACACGAAAATCAGCGTGCCTTCGAACTTCTCGAGCGCGATCTGCAGCGACTCGATCGATTCCATGTCCATGTGGTTGGTCGGCTCGTCCATCAGCAGCACGTTGTGGCGGCCCAGCATCAGCTTGCCCCAGATCATGCGGCCCTTCTCGCCGCCCGACAGCACCTTCACCGACTTGCGGATGTCGTCCGCCGAGAACAGCAGGCGGCCGAGCGTGCCGCGCACCATCGTCTCGTCGTCGCCGTCCTGGCGGTAGTAGTCGATCCAGTCCATCAGCGTGATGTCGTCCGGGAACTCCTCGTAGGTGTCCTGCGGCATGTAGCCGATGTTCGCGTTCTCGGCCCACTTCACCGAACCATGCTCGAGCTCGAGCTTGCCGAGCAGCGCGCGCAGCAGCGTGGTCTTGCCCGCGCCGTTCTCGCCGATGATCGCGATCCGCTCGCCCGGCTGCACCGACAGGTTGAAGTTCTGGAAGATCGTGCGCTCGTACTTCTTGGTGATGGTGTCGGCCACCACCGCGATGTTGTGCAGCTTCTTCTCGAATTCGAAACGGATGAACGGGTTCTGCCGCGACGACGGCTTGAATTCCTCGATCTTGATCTTGTCGATCTGCTTCGCGCGGCTCGTCGCCTGGCGCGCCTTCGACTTGTTCGCCGAGAAGCGGCGCACGAAGTCCTGCAGTTCGGCGACGCGCTCCTTGGCGCGGGTGTTCGCCGCGGCCTGCCGCTCGCGCGCCTGCGCCGACGCGAGCATGTAGTCGTCGTAGTTGCCCGGCCAGACCTTCAGCGTGCCGAAGTCCATGTCGGCCATGTGCGTGCACACCGAGTTCAGGAAGTGGCGATCGTGCGAGATGATGATCATCGTCGAGTTGTACTCGTTGAGCACGGTTTCCAGCCAACGGATCGAGTTGATGTCGAGGTTGTTGGTCGGTTCGTCGAGCAGCAGCACGTCCGGCTTCGAGAACAGCGCCTGCGCAAGCAGCACGCGCAGCTTCCAGCCCGGGGCGACGTCGCTCATCGGGCCGGTGTGGAACTTCTCGTCGATGCCGATGCCGAGCAGCAGCGCGCCCGCGCGCGCCTCGGCGTCATAGCCGCCGTACTCGGCGAACTTCGCCTCGAGTTCGGCCGCGTGCATGTAGTCGTCGTCGGTCGCGTCCGGGTTCGCGTAGATCGCGTCGCGCTCCGTCATCGCGGCCCACATCTCCGTGTGGCCCATCATCACGACGTCGAGCACGCGCACGTCCTCGTAGGCGAACTGATCCTGGCGCAGCTTGCCGAGACGCACGTTCGGCTCGAGCGCGACATTGCCTCCGCTCGACTCGAGGTCGCCGCCGAGAATCTTCATGAAGGTCGACTTGCCGCAACCGTTCGCGCCGATGAGGCCGTAGCGGTTACCCTCCCCAAACTTGACCGAGATATTCTCGAACAGGGGCTTGGGCCCGAATTGCATCGTGATGTTGGCAGTAGAAAGCACAGCGTAGCCCGTTTAGAGATAGATCGACGGAAAACCGGGTAGTTTAGCAGGAGTCGGTGAACTGCTGCGCGGCGGACCGCCAAAGCGCCCATGAGCACAGGCCGCGGCCCCCATCCGGAAAGCCCGGCGCGGCGGGCGCAACGCGGTTCCCGGGGAGAATTTGCCGGCATTCCCGCCGGCGGCGCACAGGCTTCCCGCGCCGGGCCGCCCATCGAGCAAACCCGTTCGCTCGACGTCAGACCCCGTTTCCACTCGACCCGACGGCGGCGCGCGGCGTGCGCCCGCCGTCCGCCGCCGGGATGGCCTCGCGCCGCCCTACTTCGCGGCGGCCTTCTTGCCCGGGGGCGGCGCCTTGGGCGGCGCCTTCAGTTGCGCGAACATCTCCGAGCACGGCACACCCTTGTTGTTGCTCGGCGCGATCAGCGGGATCAGCGCGGCGAACGGGTTGATCAGGCCGAGCCCGATCATCGCGCCCGCGCGCAGCGCGAGCGCGCCCACGCTCACGCCGACGTCCGGATTCTTGAAGGTGCCCTTCACGTACAGCGGCGAGCGCAGCGAGAACACCCGGAAGCCCTTGGTCTGCGGATGAATCGACATGTCCAGCGATTCGTCGCGCAGGTTGACCGTGCCGTCGACGCGGATCACCGCATCGTCGGTATCGAGCGCGAACAGCTTCGCATCGAGCACGCCGTTGGTCGCGGCGAAATCCACCGCCGCGCAATTGATCTTCACGTCCTTGCCGCCGAACAGCTTCTCGTACACCACGTTCGCGACGTTCAGGCCGGCCGCCTCCATCAGCAGCCGACTGATCGCGCCATCGGTGACGAGCGCCTTGACCTCGCCGTTGGCCGTCGCGGCGAGCGCCGCGGGCGAATTGCCGGTGGCCGACAGCGCGGCGTCGCCGTTGATCTCGCCCAACGCGGACTGCATCACCTTCTGCGTCGAGAACAGCTGCTTGAGCTTCAGGTGGCGCGCCGCCACCGTGAAGCGGCCCTTGAGCGGCGCGCCGCTGCCGTCGAGCCGCGCCTCGGTCGACAGCGAGCCGCCCGCGACGCCGAACGTCAGCGGTTGGAGCGACAGCACGCCGTCCTGCATCACGATGTGCGTGTAGAGGTCGGTGATCGGCAGGTCCGCGCTCTTGACCAGCTTCTTGCCGGTGAACTTGACGTCGGCGTCGAGCGCGCGCCAGCGGTCGGTGTGGAACGTCTCGACCGGCAGCACGCGGCCGCTCGGCTGCTTGGTGGTATCGCCGCGCTGGGCCTTGCTGGCGGCCGTGTCCGCGCCGACGATCGGCGCGAGATCCGAGAATTGCAGCAGGTTCGACACCAGTTCGCCCGACAGTTTCGGCCGCGGCTCGCGCTGCTCGAACGCAAGCGTGCCATGCAGATCGCTGCCGCCGACGCGGCCGTCGAAGTTCTCGTAGCGGAACAGGCTTCCGCCGCGCCGGAAGTTGCCGATCAGGCGGCCCTCGGTCGCGTACGGCGGCGTATCGGGCAGGGTCACGCCGGTCAGCGGATACAGGTGCGACATGCTCGCGCCTTGCAGCCACAGCCGCAGGTCGAGCGCGGCGAGCCGGGTTGGGTCGGTCAGCGTGCCGACCACCGCGAGCCGCGTGTCGCCCGCCTTCACGTCCGCCTGCAGCGGGAACGGCCGAGCGGCGTCCTGCAGCGCGAGCACCCCGCCGAGCTTGCCGGTGCCGTCGATGGGCACGCCCTTGTAGCGCCCCTTCACGGTCAGGCCGAACGCATAGGTCGGCCCCGCCGGCTTGGCGGCCGCGCCGGAGGCGCCGGCCGGCGCGCTGACCGCGGGCGGCGCGGAGGCCGAGACCGCGCCCGACGCCACGCTTGCACCTGTTGCCGCCGAAGCGCCTGAGGCGGCCGACGCAGCGGAGGCGGCCGACGCATCCGACGCCGCCGTGGCGTTCGCCTTCCGGCTCAGCTGCGCGGCGCCCCGCTTGCCGACCCGCTGGGCCGACGCGGCGCGCGAGGTGGCTTCCTGCTGCGCGAGCACGTCGCCGAGCGGGATCGGTTGGCCGAGCGTGTCGATCGCGACGGTGAGATCGGCTTTCGTGACGGCGTCGCGATACGCAACCGTGCCTTTGGCAAAACCGAAGTTGCGCAGCTCCACGTTCCACGGCGACGGCTGCGCCGCCTGCTTGAAGGTGAAGGTCCAGGTGTTGCGGCCATCGGCGAGCCGCTCGAGATCGAGCGCCGGATTGACGAGGCGGATCGACGGAATCACGACCTTGTGCGCGAGGAGCGGCAGCACCTCGACCTCGGCTTGCGCGGCGTCGAGCGTCGCGAACGCGGGCGCCTTCGCCCATTCAGGATTGCCGATCACGATCTGGGTGGCGGAGACGCTCGGCCAGGGCACCCAGGCGCGCCAGCCGGTTTCGCCCTCGGGCCGTCGCCAGCCCAGCCTGAGGTCGCCGCGAATCTCGAACGGGCGCCCCAGCGCCTCGCTCGCCTGTGCGTTGACCCACGGCTTCACGTGGTTCCAGTCGAAGGTATAGATGAAGATGCCGAACGCCGCGAGCAACACCACGACGCTGCCGGCGATCCATGCGGCCGATTTGCCGAGAGCTCGGGAAAGCGCCATGCCGGTTCCGTTGTTGTTCTGGGATCAGCCAAGCGCGCCGCGCGTGCCGTGCGCAAAGGCGCGCAGCGCGCGACGCGGCGAGGCATGGCCGGTATTATGACGCACGTGCCGGGACCGCCCCGCCCCATTTACCCTTTTTTTCATTTATGACGGCAACCGCCCTGATCGACGCGCGCGGCATCACCCGGCGCGACGCGTCGACCGGCAAGACGCTTCTGGCCCCCACCGATTTCCGGCTGACGGCAGGCACACGCATTGCGCTCACCGGGCCGTCGGGCTCGGGGAAAAGCGTGTTCCTGCGCGCGCTGGCGCTGCTCGACCCGCTCGACGGCGGCGCCCTGTTGTGGCGCGGCGAGCCGGTCGCGCGCGCGGCGATCCCGCGTTATCGGCGCAATGTCGCGTATCTGCGGCAGCGGCCCGCGCCCGCCGACGGCAGCGTCGAGGACCTGCTGCGCTATCCGTACACGCTCGCGGTTTATCGCGATCGGCGTTTCGATCGCGCGCGCGCCGCCCGACTTGCGGCACAGGCGGGCCGCCGCGACGATTTTCTCGCGCAGGCGGCGAGCGAATTGTCGGGCGGCGAGGCGCAGATCGCGGCGTTGTTGCGCGTGCTGCAACTCGATCCCGAGGTGTTGCTGCTAGACGAACCGACCGCCGCGCTCGACCCCGAGTCGACCCGCGCGATCGAGGCGCTGGTGGCCGCGTGGTTCGACGCCGCGCCCGACGCGCGCGCCTATCTGTGGATTTCGCACAATCCCGCGCAGGCCGCGCGCATCGGCCCGCGCCATCTGACGATGCAGGCGGGCGTGCTGCGCGACGGCGCATCGGAGGCCGCGTCGTGAGCCCCACCCTGCAGGACCTGAGCCTCGTCGACGTCGGCATCGCGGCGGCGCTCGTCGCGGTCAACGGCGCGTTGTCGCTGGCCCTCTCGCTCGGCCTCGGCCGCAAGCTCGCCTGGGCGGCGCTGCGCACCGTCGTCCAGCTGCTCGCGATCGGCTATGTGCTCGGCTGGGTGTTCGCGCATGCGAGCGGCGTCGTGGTGGTGCCGTTGATGGCCTTGATGACGCTGATCGCGGGCTTCGCGGGGGCCGCGCGCGGCAAGCGCACGTACGCGGGCCAGCGCGCCGACAGCATCCTGTCGATCTGGTTCAGCAGCTGGTTCGTCGCGGCCGTCGGCCTGTTCGTCGTGATCCGCATCCATCCGTGGTACGCGCCGCAGTATGCGATCCCGATCCTCGGGATGATCCTCGGCAATACGCTCACCGGCGTCTCGCTCGGCGTCGAGCGGATGACCGAGGAGCTGACCGCGCGCCGCGATCGCGTCGAGACCGCGCTCGCGCTCGGCGCGACCCGCTGGGAAGCGGCCCAGGACGCCGCGCGGCAGGCGGTGCGCGCGGGCATGCTGCCGACCCTCAACCAGATGGCGGTGGTCGGCGTGGTGAGCCTGCCGGGGATGATGACGGGCCAGGTGCTCGCGGGCCAATCGCCGCTGCAGGCGGTCCGCTATCAGATCGTCATCATGTTCCTGATCGCGGCCTCGTCGGCGCTCGGCACGGTCGGCGCGGTGCTGCTCACCTGCCGCCGCCTGTTCTCGGCCGAGCACCGCTTCCTCGCCGCCCGCCTGATCGAACGACGCCGGAAGCAGGCGGCCGACTGAGCCGCGCGCGGCGGCGCTCAGCGCTTGATCGACACCGTGACGCGCGTGCCGTCGCTCATCGTGAGGGTCTTCGAGCCGCCGCCCGTCGGAATCGACACCCACCTGACCTGGCTCACGGTCACGGCCTTCGGGCACTGCAGCGCCTTGCCGCCGACCGTCACCGCCTTGCGGCCCTGCGGCGCGCTGGCCTGGAAGCTCAGCTGCACGTTCGCGACGCCCTTGCTGTCGACCGACGGCGCGACGCGCACCTGGGTCTGCCGGACCATCGCGCCGTTGGCGTCGCGCGGCAGCGAATCGCTCTGCGGGCAGCCGTCCGGCACCGGCACCGCGCCCGACGGCGGCACCGACTTCCAGTTGAAGTCGTCGGTCTCGCCGGAACGGATCTTGCGGGTTTCCTGCGTATTGCCGAACAGTTTCGAATCGACCTTGACGGTGTACTGGAGCTGGCCGTCGTTGCCGCCGAGCAGGCTGGCGTTGATCGGCGGCGCAGCGCAGGCGGGGGCGCTGAGGAAGGCGGCCGCCAGGACGGCGGCGGAACCGGTGGCGGCGATGACTGTGGTGACGCGTTGGCCCATGCTGACCTCCTTATGAGGTGGCGCCGCGCGAACGGCTCCACCGGGTTATCGATGCATGATGCCTGCCAGTCTAACGCCAAGCGCCGCCGCCGGCGTTGACCTGACATCGGGTGTTACCCCGCTTGCGCGCCGCGCCCGCCGCGCCCTCAGAAACCGCTCAGCACGAGCTTGCCGATCGCGCGGCCGCTCTCGAGCAATTGATGCGCGCGGCGCAGATTCGCCGCGTCGATCCGGCCGAGATGCTCGCCGACCGTCGTGCGCAGCGCGCCCGCGTCGACGAGCCGCGCCACCTCGGCCAGCAGCGTGTGCTGCTCGATCATGTCGGGCGTGCCGAACATCGCGCGCGTGAACATGAACTCCCAATGAAACGCCGCGCTCTTCGCCTTCAACAGCTCGACGGGCACCGGCCGCTCGTTCTCGACGATCGTGCAGATGCCGCCCTGCGGCCGGATCAGTTCGGCCGCCGCCGGGAAATGGCGATCGGTGTCGTTGAAGATCAGCACGTAGTCGACCGTCGGATGGCCGACCGCCTTCATCTGCGCGGGCAGATCGCCGAAATGATCGACCACGTGGTCCGCGCCCAGCTCGCGCACCCACTGCGCGGATTCAGGGCGCGACGCGGTCGCGATCACCGTGAGTCCGCCCAACTGCCTGGCGAGCTGGATGCCGATCGAGCCGACCCCGCCCGCGCCGCCGATGATCAGCACCGACTTGCCCGCGTCCGCGCCTTGCGGCGACACGCGCAGGCGCTCGAACAGCGCTTCCCACGCGGTGATGGCGGTCAGCGGCAGCGCGGCGGCGGCCGCGAAATCGAGCGTCTCGGGCTTGCGCGCGACGATCCGTTCATCGACGACGTGATACTCGCTGTTCGCGCCCGGCCGCGTGATGCTGCCCGCGTAGAACACCGGATCGCCCACCTTGAACAGCGCGACCCCGGGCCCGACCGCGACGACCGTGCCGGCCGCGTCCCAGCCGAGCACGCGCGGCGACGCCTCCGTCTGCGCCTTGGGCGCGCGCACCTTGCAATCGACGGGATTGACCGAGATCGCCTCGATCCTCACGAGCAGGTCGCGCTCGCCCGGCTGCGGCATCGGCAATTCGAGGTCGAGCAGCGCATCCGGCTGGTCGATCGGCAGGTATTGATGCAATCCGACAGCTTTCATCTTGGGCTCCTGGCAAACAAGTCTGGGACACGGCGCGAAGCGCGCGCCGACGCATGACCCGCATCGTAGAGCGCCCCATCCTCATTAAAAAGCACCATAATCCCTGAAACATTTTCCGGATTTTCAAAAGAATGATCGACGCGCCGCCGCCCTCGCCCGACAAACCGCTCGACCTGCTCGACGTGGCGCTGTTCGTGCGCGCGGCGCGGCTCGCGAACGTGTCGGCGGCCGGCCGGGAGTTCGGGCTGTCGGCCGCGGTGGCGAGCGCGCGGCTCGCGCAGCTCGAACGCCAGCTCGGCGCGCGCCTGCTGCATCGCACCACGCGGCGCGTGAGCCTGACTCAGGAAGGCGAACTGTTCATCGCGCGCGCCCAGCCGCTGCTCGAAGCGGCCGACGCCGCGCGCGCGGCCGTCGGCCGCGGCCGCGCCGAGCCGCAGGGCCGGCTCAAGGTCTCGATGTCGTCGTCGTTCGGCCGCCAGCACGTCGCGCCGGTGATTCCCGCGTTCCTGCGCCGCTACCCGGACGTCTCGCTCGATTTGCGGCTGTCCGACGAAATCGTCGATCTGGTCGACGAGGGCATCGACATCGCCGTGCGGCTCGGCGCGCTGAAGGACTCCTCGCTCGTCGCGCGGCGGCTTGCGGCGAACCGCCGCGTGATCTGCTGCGCGCCCGCCTATCTGGCCGCGCACGGCGCGCCGCGCCATCCCGCGGACCTCGCGCGGCACGAGTGCGTGATCCTCGGCGACCAGCGCGACTGGACCTTCGCGACGCCTGCCGGCCCGCAGACGGTGCGCGTCGGCGGACGGCTGAGCGCGAGCAACGGCGAGGCGATCCGCGAGGCCGTGCTGGCGGGCTTCGGCCTCGCGCTGAAGTCGACCTGGGACGTCGGCCCGCACCTGCGCGACGGCACGCTCGTCAGCGTGCTCGACGACTACCCGCTCGCCGAGCCGGTCGCGATCTGGGCGGTCTACCCGAGCCGCGCGTTCGTGCCGCTGAAAACCCTTGCCTTCATCGACTTCCTCGCCGCGCACTTCGGCGATCCGCCGTACTGGGACCGGCCGGCCCCGCCCGCCGGCTGACGCGCCGGCCGCGCGCCGCGCCGCTACAATAGCGAGTTGGCCCGCGCGTGCCCGCTGCCACATTTTTCTTTGCCAACCACTCGCCATGACCACGAATCTCGTTATCCAGAGTCCCTCGCCGCTGTCCGACGCGCATTACAAGCCCCTGCTCGCACTCGCCCGCGGCGCGCGCATCGTCGCGCTCGATCCGCACGCGATCCGCATCGAGGAGGCCAGTCCCGCGCAGCAGCCCGATCTCGACGTCTATTGCGGCACCCACGGGCTCGACTACGGTTTCGTCGACGCCGGCCTGCGGCTCGCCGACTTCGGCCTGGTCGCGATGGACATGGATTCGACGCTGATCACGATCGAGTGCATCGACGAGATCGCCGATTTTTGCGGACGCAAGGCCGAGGTCGCGGCGATCACCGAGGCTTCGATGCGCGGCGAGATCCCCGATTTCAACGAGAGCCTCGCGCGCCGCGTCGCGCTGCTGGCGGGGCTCGAGGCGAGTGCGCTCGAACAGGTCTACGCGACCCGGCTGCGGCTGTCGCCGGGTGCAGAGGCCATGCTGGCCGGCGTCAAGGCCGCGGGCCTCAAGACACTCCTGGTGTCGGGCGGCTTCACCTTCTTCACCGACCGCCTCAAGGCGCAGCTCGGGCTCGACCATGCGTATTCGAACGTGCTGGAAGTCGTCGACGGCAAGCTGACGGGCAAGGTGCTCGGCGAGATCGTCGACGCCGACGTGAAGGCGCGCCTCGTGCGCGACACCTGCGCGGCGCTCGGCATCCCGCCGAGCCGCGCGATCGCGATCGGCGACGGGTCGAACGACCTGAAGATGATGGCGGAGGCCGGGCTGTCGGTCGCGTTCCGCGCGAAGCCCGTGGTGCGCGAGGCGGCGAGCGTCGCGTTCAACCACGTCGGACTCGACGGCCTGCTGCGGCTGCTGTAACGCGCGGCGCAAGCCGGGCCCGGATGCAACAACGGCGCATGCGATTTCCGCATGCGCCGTTGTTGCATCGACAGCCGGCCTCGCGCGGCGCGCGGAACCGGCGGCGGCGTCAGCCGAACGCGATCCCGAACGCGCGTTCGATGTCGGCGCGCAGGTCGGCCTCGTCCTCGAGCCCGACGTAGAAGCGCACCAGCGTGCCCTGGTGCGGCCAGGTCGGCCGCATCGACGCGACATCGTAGGGCATCGCCAGGCTGCATGCGCCGCCCCAGCTCCAGCCGATCGCAAACAATTCGAGCGCCTCGACGAACGCGTCGACCTGCGCCGGGCTGTAGCGCCCATCGAACACGACCGAGAACAAGCCCCCCGCGCCCGTGAAATCACGGGCGAACGACGCGTGCCCCGGGCAATCCGGAAACTGCGGATGCAGGACCGCCGCGATCTCCGGCCGCGCCTTCAGCCAATGCGCGAGCGCGAGTGCGTTCGCGCTGTGCGCGTCGAAGCGCACCTGCATGCTCGGCAGGCTGCGCAGCACGAGCGAGCAGTCGTCGACCGACACGCCGATGCCGAGGCGCATGCGCGCCAGCTTGAGCTTCGCGTGCAGGTCCGCGTCGGCCGTGATCGTCGCGCCCATCAGGAGGTCGCTGCCGCCCGACTGGTACTTGGTCAGCGCCTGGACCGAGATGTCGACGCCGTGCTCGAACGGCTTGAACGCGAGCCCGGCGGAATAGGTGTTGTCGATCGCGGTCACGATGCCGCGCGCGCGCGCGACGGCCGTGATCGCACGCACGTCGGGCACTTCCATCGTCACCGAACCCGGCGCTTCCAGCCAGATCAGCTTCGTGTTCGGCTGGATCAGGTCGGCGATGCCCGCGCCGATCAGCGGATCGTAGAAACGCGCGCTCACGCCGAAATCACGGCTGAGCCACGTGCCCAGGTCGCCGTTCGGGTTGTACACGTTGTGCGGGATCAGCACGTCGTCGCCCGCCTTCACCACGCCGAAATAGACATTGGTGATCGACGCCAGCCCCGACGGCTGCAACAGCGCATGCCTGCCGCCCTCGATCTCGGCCAGGCGCTGCGCGAGCGCGAGCGAGGTCGGCGTCGCGTGCAGCCCGTAGCGCCACTGGCTGTCGTCGCGCCAGTCCAGGTTGCGCATCGTCGCGAGATCGGGGAACACGACCGTCGAGCCGCGCTCGACCGGCGTGACGAACGAGCGGAAACCGTCGGGAATCGCGTCGTCGGGTTGCACGATGCGGGTTTGCAGCGCGCGCTTGGAAGTGGATGCTGTCATGGCTGGGTAAGTTCGTCTGCTGCCAGGAAATGCGGCGCGCCCGCGTTCGGGCGCGCCGCGCCGGAGTACGTCATTCTGCGGTGCTCACGTTGCGCACGCCGCCGACCGGCTGCCCGACAGTGGGCGGCGGCGCCTCGCGGCGCGCGGGCGGCGCGGCGGGCGCCCCGCCCACCGGATGAAGCACGATCGGCTGCGGGTCCGACTCGTCGCTGTTCATGCGGTCGGCGCTCAGCGCGCCCGCGGCGTCGAAGTGGCCAATCCAGACGCCGGTGATGTTGGTGCCGTCGTTCGACTCCTCGACCTCGAGCGTGTCGCCGTCGCGATCGCCCGCGAGCAGCACGACCTCGCCGGTATCGCCGTACTGGTACTCGCCGTGTACGCCGGGCTCGTCCTGCTTCGGCCCGAGATGCACGACGATCGGCCGGCCGCCGAGCGTGCCCTCGTAGCGCTGCAGCTTCGCGAACGCCGGGTCCGGCTTGAGCGGCCGCGCGGGCGCGGTATCGTCGCGCAGCACGGCCGCGCCCGAGGCGGGCGCCGCCGCCGGCTGCGCATACGCCGCGCCGACGGTCCAGATCATGACGGCCAGTGCCGCCCATCGCATGCCCAACTTCACACCCACCTTGCTTGACTCCGTCAGATACGTTCGAAGATCGCGGCGACGTTCACGCGCCGCCCGTTCACATCGCCGCCGCGCCAAGAGCCGCGGCATCACGCGGTCAACCACGCCTCGACCGCCGCCCGGGTCGGAATCGGCGCAACCGCGCCGAAGCCGCGCGTCGACAACGCGGCGGCCGCGTTCGCATAACGCGCCGCCGCGAACGGATCGTCGCCCGCGACGATCCGCGCGACGAACGCCCCGCCGAAACAATCGCCCGCCCCGGTCGCGTCGACCGCCTCGACCACCTGCCCCGGCACGAGACGCCGCGCGTCGGGCGTCGCGACATACGCGCCCTCCCTGCCGAGCTTCAGCGCGACGATGCGCGCGCCGAGCGCGAGCAGCGCGTCGACGATCGCATCGCGGTCGTCGAGGCCCGTCAACGCCGTCACGTCGTCCCAGCTGGGCAGGCAGATGTCGGTATGGCGCAGGGCTTCGCGCATCACCGCGCGGGCGCGCGGCAACGGCCACAGCTTCAGGCGCAGATTGGTGTCGAAGCTCACTTGCGCGCCCTGCGCGCGCGCATGCTCGATCGCCGCGAACGCGGCGTCGCACGCACTTGCGCCGATCGCGAGGCTCACGCCCGACAGGTGCACGACGCGCGCGGCGGCGAGCGCGTCGAGCGGCAGGTCGCGCGGCGCGTAGCGGCTCGCGGCGGAGCCCGCGCGCAGATAATCGAACTGATGGCCGTGCGCGCCGTGCGACACGAAATACACCCCGGTCGGCGCGCCGCCGTCGATCTTCACATGAGTGGCGTCGACCTGTTCCCGCTGCCACAGATCGCGCAGCAGGCGGCCGAAATGATCGTCGCCGACCGCGGACACGAAGCCCGTGCGCGCGCCCTGCCGCGCGGCGGCGATGCAGAAGTTCGACGTATCGCCGCCGAAGCCCTGCAGATAGTCAGGCGCGCCGGGACGCGACTGGTTGAACTCGACCATCGCCTCGCCGAGCGCGAGAATCTCGGGCGCGCCGTCCAGCCGCATTGTCGTCATCGTTCAGACCTCGCCCCAGAGATCGTGGCCGTCGGCGCCGGTGATGCGGACCGACACGAAATCCCCCACCTTGTAGCGCTTCGACGCCTTGGCCGCCGGCTCGACATAGACCACGCCGTCGATTTCCGGCGCATCGGCCGCGGTGCGGCCGATGCCGCCCTCGTCGTTGACCTCGTCGATGAGCACCTTGAGGGTCTGGCCGACCTTGCGCTCGATGCGCGCGGCGGACACCTCCTCCGCGACCTCCATGAAGCGCGCGCGACGCTCCTCGCGCACCTCGTCGGGCAAGGCGCCGTCGAGCTCGTTCGCGGTCGCGCCCTCGACGGGCGAGTAGGCGAAGCAGCCGACCCGGTCCAGTTCGGCTTCGCGGATGAAGTCGAGCAGCGTCTCGAACTGCGCCTCGGTCTCGCCCGGGAAGCCGGCGATGAAGGTGCTGCGGATCGTCAGGTCCGGGCAGATGTCGCGCCAGGCCTTCACGCGCTCGAGCACCTTCTCCGCGTTGGCGGGGCGCTTCATGCGCTTGAGCACGTCCGGATGCGCGTGCTGGAACGGCACGTCGAGATACGGCAGCACGTGCCCCTTGAACGGGCCCTCGGCCATCAGCGGAATCACCTCGTCGACGCTCGGATACGGGTACACGTAGTGCAGGCGCACCCACGCGCCGTAGTGCGCGGCGAGTTCGCCGAGCGCGGCGACCAGGTCGGTCATGCGGGTCTTGATCGGCTTGCCGTTCCAGAAGCCCGTGCGGTACTTCACGTCGACGCCGTACGCGCTCGTGTCCTGCGAGATCACGAGCAGCTCCTTCACGCCGGACTTGAACAGGTTCTCCGCTTCGAGCATCACTTCGGCGACGGGGCGCGACACGAGATCGCCGCGCATCGACGGGATGATGCAGAACGTGCAGCGGTGGTTGCAGCCCTCGGAGATCTTCAGGTACGCGTAGTGGCGCGGCGTGAGCTTGATGCCCGCGGGCGGCACCAGATCGACGAACGGATCGTGCGGCTTGGGCAGGTGGCTGTGCACCGCCTGCATGACCTCGCCGAGCGCGTGCGGGCCGGTGACGGCCAGCACCTTCGGATGCACCTCCTCGATGAGGCCCGAACCGCTCGCGCTCTTCTTCGCGCCGAGGCAGCCGGTGACGATGACCTTGCCGTTCTCGGTCAGCGCCTCGCCGATCGCGTCGAGGCTTTCCTGCACCGCTTCGTCGATGAAGCCGCAGGTGTTGACGACGACGAGGTCGGCGCCGTCGTAGGTGCCGGAGATTTCATAGCCCTCCGCGCGCAGCTGGGTGATGATCTGCTCGGAGTCGACCAGCGCCTTGGGGCAACCAAGGCTGACCATGCCGATTCGGGGGCCGTGAGCAGCCTTGGCCTTTGATTCTGAAGAATTTTTCACTGATGCTTCCGGATGTGGGGTAGAAACGGCCCCCTGAGAGACGAAACCGTTGTTGGGCGGCATTTTACCTGTTCCAACCTGCGCCGACGCCACATCGCTCCTGGCGAAATTTGAGCGGCGGGCATTCAACTTATGCGCTGCCCGCAGCCCGTCATGTTCCGCAGCGGGCCCAGCCCGGGCCTGGCCGCTGATCAACCCCGACGCGAACTGACACGGCCCACTGCGATAAAAAACCGCGCCGAGCGACGCCGTTGCCGTGCTACAGATCGAGAAACATCCGAATCGCGTCTCTGATCGCGTCCATTTCTTCGTCAGTCGCACGCTCGTCGTTGAACTTAAACTCCCGCGCCCTGAACCACAGATTCGCGATCGATCCACGAGGGCGACACCGGGTCTCGCGAGACTCGAAATTCGAATCGCCGACTTCCGGATGAGAACCGACGCGATGCCGCTCCCCGCGTGCGAAACGTCATGCGGCGGCTGGGGCGCGGCAGCGCGCCATTCCGCTTTAGTACTTGAATGAATATAAATCATCAAACTTCGTTCAAGTCAAATTTCCCGCTCAGCGGAAGATTCCGATAATCAATCCCGAATCGCACCCCATCAGATTTCGCTCAAACGGCGAATGATGTCTGCGCGTTTCACATCATCAACCAACGTCTGAGATCAACACAATGAAACTCGCAACAAGCACCAAACTCATTTCGACGCTCCTGGCCGCGGCGGGGCTCAGCCTCGCATCGGCGGCTCACGCGTCGGACGGCACGATCACGTTCACCGGCAACGTCACGGCCGGAACCTGCAAGATCGATGGCAAGGATGCCGGCGCCACGACGAACAAGTCGGTCGTGCTGCCCACGGTGAGCACGGGCGCGCTGAACACGTCGGGCGCCGTGTCCGGCCGCACCGGGTTCGGCTTCAAGCTGACGGGCTGCGCGGTGGATTCAGAGGACTCGAAGGGCAACCCGACCAAGGTCCAGGTCACGTTCGAAAACGCGACCAACGTGACCACGGACGGCAAGCTGGCGCTCGACAAGGGTTCGGTCGACACGCCCGAAGCCAAGAACGTCGTGCTGCAGATCCTGAACGACAAGCAGGACCCGATCAAGGTCGGCGCGAACTCGCCGGACCAGAACTCGCAGGTCGTCTCGATCGACTCCGACGGTACTGCCGAACTGAACTTCTTCGCCGAATACCTGGCGACGGGCGCGGTAACCGGCGGCTCGGCGAACTCCTACGTCCAGTACTCGCTCGTCTATCCGTAAGCCTCCTCGTAGCGGGCCTTCCCGCGCGGAAGGCCCCGGCGGCGTGCGCCGCACGCCGCCGGCCCCCTGTCCGTCGATATCCATCCCCCACCACCCCTCCGAGTCATCATGAACGCCATCGCCAAATCGCTCAAGGTCATCGCCCTGGCCTCCGTCTTGATTGCGTCGCAAGCCTGCGCGAGCGTCGTGATCTCCGGCACCCGCCTCGTCTTTCCCGGCGACGAACGCGAAGCGACGGTCAAGCTCACGAACGAAGGCGCGGCTCCCGCGCTGGTCCAGGCCTGGATCGACAACGGCGACGCGCATGCATCGCCTGATTCCATCAACGTGCCGTTCACGCTCACGCCCGCGATGTTCCGGATGGAGCCGCAAAAAGGTCAGACCTTGCGGATCATCTATACGAACGAGCCGCTTCCCGCCGACAAGGAATCGCTGTTCTGGCTCAACGTGCTGGAAATTCCGCCGAAGCTCACCGGCGACGCCGCGCGCAATCAGCTCCAGGTCGCGTTCCGCTCGCGCGTCAAGATCATGTATCGCCCGAAGGGGCTGCCGGGCAGCGCACTCCTGGCGCCGGCACAGGTTCGCTGGCAAGTCGAGCACGGTGCGGACGGCCTCTACGCACTCAAGGCGACCAACCCGACGCCCTATGTCGTCAACATCGGCAGCGTGCAGCTCCATTCCGGCGGCCAGCGCTACGACGCCGGCGCCGGCTACGTGCTCCCCGGCGGCACGCAGGCATTCCCGGTCGCGAAGCTTGGCGCGCCGCCCGCCGCGGACGCGAAGGTCCAGTTCAGCAGCATCAACGACTGGGGGGCATCGATCAACAATGAAGCCCCCGTATCGATGCGGTAGCGCCGCACCGGTGCTCGGCTGATCCTGTCCGGGCGCCGCCCGAACGTCGCCGGCCGTTCCGCTTCGACGCCACCCGGATCGACAACGCGTCTCACGCCAACGGCACTCAGCCTTCGCGCTTCCACGCTCGCCCCTGGTATTCAGAATAGGATTCCTGATTAATGAATTTGCCGCCCTCGACCCGACATGCTCATCGGAGCGCCGCCCGCCTGCCTCGGACCAAGCCGATGTATGCGTTCGTGCTGTCCAGTCTGGCCGCCTGGGCCGGCAACACCCACGCGAGCGACCTGCAACCGCCCCAAGCGGAAACGGACGCGATGCAGGTCGCACAGGCCGGCGTCCCCGACGCGCGCTTCGCGCAGGTTCAGTTCGACCCCAACTTCCTGAACAACGGCGTCGGGCAGTCGGTCGACATCCGGCGCTTCGAACGCGGCAACTTTGCGTCACCGGGCGCCTACAGCGTCGACCTCTTCGTCGGGGAAAGCTGGGCGGGACGCTTCGACGTCGAATTCAAGACCACGCCCGGCGCGTCCGAGGCGCAACCCTGTTTCGACGAAGCGCAGTTGCGCCGCATCGGCGTAAATTTCTCAAAGCTGCCCGCCGAAACCACCGCCGCGATCGTCACCCAGGGCGAATGTCGCCGGATCGATCAGGTTATCCCCGAAGCGAGCGCGCTGTTCGACTTCAGCGAACAGCGCCTCACGCTCAGCATCCCGCAGGCATTCATCGACCGCCGTGCACGCGGCTATGTCAGCCGCGACCAATGGGATTCGGGGGTGCCCGTCGGCATGCTCGACTACAACCTGAACGTCTACAGCTCGAAGATCAAGGGCAGCAGCGCGGACACGCAGGGCTATCTCGGGCTGAACAGCGGCGTCAATCTCGGCAACTGGCATTTCCGTCACAATGGTTCACTGTCGTGGTCGGAGCGCAACGGCAGCCATTACCAGAACATTTCGACCTACGTGCAGCGCGACCTGCCGTCGCTGTCGTCCCAGCTCGTGCTTGGCGAAACGTATACGTCCGGCGAGCTGTTCGATACGACGCAGTTCCGCGGCGTGCGCCTGTCGACCGACGACCGGATGCTGCCCGACTCGCTGCGCGGCTACGCGCCCGTCGTGCGCGGCGTGGCGAACAGCAACGCGAAGGTGAAGATCAGCCAGAATGGCGTCACGCTGTACGAAACAACCGTCTCGCCGGGGCCGTTCGAGATCAACGACCTCTACCCGACCGGCTATGGCGGCGACCTGCGTGTGGCCGTGTTGGAAGCGGATGGGTCCGAGCATACGTTCACGGTGCCCTACGCGGCCGTTCCGCTGTCGCTGCGGCCCGGCATCCAGCGCTACAGCTTCGTGGCGGGCGCATTGCGCAGCCAGCAGAATTCGAGCAACCCGCTGTTCATGCAGGCGACGTACCAGCGTGGCCTGACGAATCTGCTGACCGGCTACGCCGGCGTCACGGTTGCCGCCGGCTATGCCTCCGCGATGCTGGGCAGCGCGCTCAATACGCGGCTGGGCGCAATCGGCGTCGACTTCACGCAGGCCACGACATCGGTGCCGGGCGTGAAGCGTTTCAGCGGGTCGAGCCTGCGCATCAGCTATGCGAAATCCATCACGCCGACCGGCACCAACGTCTCCATCGCCGCGTATCGCTATTCGACCAACGGCTATTTCAACCTCAACGATGCGATGAACACGCGCAGCGCCGTACGCGACGGGTTCTCCGTCGATACCGTCTGGCGGCAGCGCAACCGCGCATCGCTGATGCTGAGCCAGCGGCTCGGCGACAAGGGTGGGCAACTAAGCGTGACCGCCGCGGCATCAAACTACTGGAACCGCGGCGGTTCGGACGTCAGCTACGCGGTCGGCTACAACAATGCCTTCCGGAATATTTCATACGGCCTGTCGGCCACGCGGCAGCGCAATGCCGGCGGCGACATGAGCACGCTGTATTACGCGAGCGTCACGATCCCGCTCGGCAAGTCCGGCTCGACGATGGTGACGAGCAACGTCTCGCGCAACACGCAAGGCAGCACGCAAGTGCAGTCGATGCTGTCCGGCTCGCTCGGCGTCGACAACGCGTTGTCGTACAGCGTCGGGGCCAACTACATGAGCGGCCAGGGCAGCGCGAGCACCGACGGCAACGGCAGCCTCACGTACCGGGCGCGCGTCGCCGAGCTCAATGTCAGCGCCGGCGGCAGTTCGACCTACCAGCAGGGTTCGCTGTCCATTCGCGGCGCCGCGGTCGCCCACCAGGGCGGCATCACGCTGTCGCAGCCGCTGTCCGAAACATTCGGCATCGTCGAGGCGAAGGGCGCGGAAGGCGCGCGGATCACGAACGCGTCCGGGGTGCGGGTCGACGGCCGCGGCTACGCGATCGTGCCTTATCTCACCCCGTACAACCTGAATACGGTCGAGATCGATCCGAAGGGCATCTCGATGGACGTCGAACTGAAGGAAACGAGCCGGCAAATCGCGCCACGCGCCGGCGCCGTGCCGCTGCTCAAGTTCGACACCGACACGGGGCGTTCGGCGCTGATCGCGGCGCGCAAGGCAGACGGCACGCCTTTGCCGTTCGGCGCGGCTGTTGTCGACGAGAGCGGGACGGATCTCGGCGTCGTCGGCCAGGGCAGCAAGTTGCTCGTACGCGGCCTGCAGGACAAGGGAGAGCTCACGGTTCAATGGGGCGACGATGCACGCTCGATCTGCCGCATCGCATACGAATTACCGGTCAAGGAGCGCACGCGTCGCGCCGGCGACCTGCAGAACCTCAGCGGTATTTGCAAGACAGGCACGATCTAGGGCGATGCGACGCCACGCTCGGCGTCAGGCACGCGCCGCCGAGCCGTGCCGCGCGATCTGCCCGGCAGTACACCGGCACCCGCCTTGGATCGACTCGCGACTGAGCGACCGTTTCGGTAGAACGATGCAACACCGATCCACCTCGGCCCCGACTCCCCGGCGATCGGCAACAGCATCAATGGTGCGCCGGACAGGCCCGCAACGGCGAGATCGTTACGATTCCATTCGAGGCACAGTATGTGAAAACGGGGGCGACCGTTACCCCGGTTATCGTCAACGCGTACGCATCGTTCACGTTTTCCTATATTCGGCGGGCAAACTGCACGGCCGGCCGACCGGCTCCGAGGACGTGGATCGCATGACGACGCGCCGGCCGTCTATGCCAGGATTCCCAAGGACAGGAGGTTGCGACCGACCGGTTTGAATCCACGCTCAGGTGATACGCCGCAAGGGCGCGCGGCGATCGTGCGGAGCACGATGCCGCATCGGTCTGAGCCATCCGCCTCTTGCCGCGCCCTGCCCTCGCGCCGGCGCGCGCCCTCACCCGGCGATCAGCTTCAACCCCGCCGGCAACGATTCGCCCAGCACCCTCGCCGTATCGGCCGCGTCCAGTTCCACCACCTCGCGCACCATGCCGATCCATGCGGCGGGCGCATGCGCCGCCGCGAGCCGCTGAATCACCGCCTCGCGCGTGGCCGGCGGCACATCGCGCACGCGATCGCCCGTCATCCGGGCGATCTGCACGACCGCGAACGCAGCGGGTTCCACCTGCTTCCAGTCGAGCGCGAACAGCGCATCGAGCCAGCCGCCCACCACCTCGGCCGGCACCACACCGTGCGCGCTGCCATAGAACGGCCGGCGGGCGCCGACGCGACCGAGCGCCCACGCGCCCAGCGCACGCTCGCCCGCCTTGCTCAACGCCGCGACCAACCGCTCGGCAAGCGCGATCTTGCGTTCGACCGGCAAACGTTCGAGCGAGGCCGACAAGCGCATCATGTCCGGCAAGCCGATCTTGTCCAGATCGAATGGCAACTCGCGGGTCTTGCCCTCGACCGGTTCGAGAAACGCGATCGCGTCGCGAACCTGCTGCTGCGCCTCCGTCTCGAGCCCGCCCGCCGCGCGCCGCCACAGCGTCCACCATTCGGACCACACCTGGGCGCTCTTCACGTACTGGATACCGTCGTCGAACAAGGGCCACAGCTGTTCGATGCGCCACGCGTCGAGCGGATGCCCGAAGCCCGGACGCATGCAGTGTCCCGCGAGGTTCAACCACACGCGCTCGTGATCGGCCGAGCGCCTGCGCCGCCGTGCGCGCGCCAGCAGCACATCGAACAACGCGCGCGCGAGCACGACGTCCCAGTCCTCGCACGGCCCAAGCAATTGCTCGAGTTGGGCGCGCAGCCGGCGCGTGTCTTTCGGATCGACGCCCGCCGCGCGGTCGCCGAACGAACGCTCGATCAATTCGATCGCCTGATCCAGCCGGGGATGACGCGCCGGCTCATCCCGCTCGCCGGACGCGGCGGCCTCGCCGCGCAGCAGGAATTCGAGCCGCCAGCGCTGCGCGGGATCGTCCGTCGCGATGCAATGCATGTCGAGCGTGCCGACTTCGGTCAGCGACGTCGCGAGCGTCACGGGCGTCTCGTGCGCGGCGGAGGCGCCCCGTCGCCCGACCACCGTCGCGATCGGCGGCAGCCTGATGAAATCGCCGTCGTCGAGCGTGACGATCTCACCGGGGCGATACACGGTCTCGACCACCGTCGACACGAGGTGAAAGCGCACCGGCTGCCCGAGGCGCAGCGCGAATACGCGATCCGCCAGCGGGATCTCGCGCCCCTCTTCGGTGCCGCGCGGCAGCAGGCACACGCCGCGCGCAGGTTCGCCGTCGGCATCGAGCACGAGGAAATAACTGCGCGGCGAGCCGCCGCCGACGCGCGGCGCGTGCCCGTCTCGCGCCAGGCCATATGCGACCGCGCCGCGCGCGACCGCGATGTCGGGCTGATCGTTGTGCAGTACCGTGAGCGGCTGGCCGCGCCACGCGCCGAGCATGCCCGTGAGGCGCCCCGCCAGCGCGCCCGCGCGAAACACGCCGCCGTTGAGCAGCACCGTGTCGGGCAACGGGCCTTCCGCATGGCGCGCCAGGAACGCGGCCACGTGCCGCGTGATCGCCGCGTCGCTCGCATACGGCAGGCCGAACTCGACGATCGCGCCGCGCGCGCGGCGCGGCAGATCGCCGGACGCGGCCGGCGGGAAGAATCCGTCGACGACGATCTGTTCGACTTCCTGCCGCGTCAGTTCCGCCGAGCGCGCGCCGCCGACGAGCCGGCTGCCCGCGCCGAGCAGCGTGAGCGTGACCGCCTCGGGCGCGTCGTCGCCGAGCAGCCGTTCCTTCGCCGCGCGGCAGCGCTCGACCAGTTGCGACAGCTGCGCGGCCGACAGCCGCGCGCCGGGCTCGCTCAAGCGCGGCTCGACGAGCCGCGCGAGCGCGAGGTCCATGTTGTCGCCGCCCAGCATCAGGTGATTGCCGACGCCCGTGCGCGTCAACACGGGCTCGCCGTCGTCGCGCAGCGTCACGTCGATCAGCGTCAGATCGGTCGTGCCGCCGCCGACATCGCAGACCAGCACGCGCCGGGCGTCCGCGAGCGCATCGCGCCAGCTCGCGCGATGCCGGTAAAGCCAGTCGTAGAAGGCCGCCTGCGGTTCTTCGAGCAAGCGCAGCGACGGCAGCCCCGCGCGGCGCGCGGCCTCGACCGTGAGCGCGCGCGCGCCGTCGTCGAACGAGGCGGGCACCGTGAGGATCACGTCCTGGGCCGCCAGCGGCGCAGCCGGAAAATGCGCATCCCATGCGGCGCGCACGTGGGCCAGATAGCTCGCGCTCGCCTCGACGGGCGAGACCTTGGCCACGCCCTCCGCCGCGCCCCACGGAAGAATCGGCGCGAGGCGGTCGACCGCCGCATGCGACAGCCAGCTCTTCGCGCTGGTGACGAGCCGGCCCGGCACCTGCGCGCCGAGCGTGCGCGCGAACCGCCCGATCACGGCGGCCGGCATCTCATTGCGCGCCTGCCAGGGCAGCCGCAGGCTGTCCGGCGCCTGCTCGCCGGGCGCCGGGTGATAGCGCGCCGACGGCAGCAGCGGCGACGCGCCGACCGCCCCCGGCCCGACCAGTTGTGCGATGTCGAACACCCGAATCGCATCCGAACCCGGCGCGACATACGCGACGACCGTATTGCTCGTGCCGAGATCGATGCCGATCGTATAGCGTTTCATCGGCTCAAATGGCGCCGCGCACGTCGAATTCGACCTTCCAGCGTTCATCGGTGCCGCTCGGGATCGCTTCGAGTTCGAGCGTGCCCGTTTCGGTCACGTGCGCGCGCAGCTTCACCGGCACGATCTCGCCGACGGTGCGGCCGTCGGCCGGCAGCGTCGCCTGGATTTCCTCGAGTTCCTGCAGCTCCTCCGGCGACCAGTAGTCGAGCAAGGCGCCGACCTGATCCTGGCGGCGCACCGACGAACCGAAGAAGCGGAAATGCACGGGCTCGCCGACGACGAGGCCGAACTCCTGCGGCGGCAATGCCGCGGTCGTGCCCTCCTCCATCCCGAACGGCGCGACGCACAGCGCCTGCACCGGCGGCTCCAGCCCGGGCACCGCGGGCATCGCCGATTCGACCGCGACGTAGTACGCGCGGGCCGTGCCGCCACGGATCCGCACACCGCGGCCGCGCTTCACGAAGCCGTAGTACGCGGCGCCGCGCGCGACCGCGAGATCGAGATCCGCGCCGTCGAGCAGACGGGCCGGCGCCGCGCCTTCGGCCGCGAGCCAATGGTTCAGCGTATCGAGCACGCGCTGCGTGAGCAGCGCCGACTTGAACACGCCGCCGTTGAACAGCACCGCCGTCGGAGGCAGGAACGTCGCGCCCTGAGGCAGCGCGCGCCCGACGCCTTCCAGTGAGTCGAGCGCCGCCACCTGACGGCCGAGGAACGCCGCGAGGTGACGCGTGATCCCGGCGTCCTGCGCATACGGCAGACCCAGCTGCGTGAGACCGGCGCGCGCGCGGCTGGCCGGTCGCGCGGCCGCGTCGACCTGCGGGAAGAAGCCGTCGAGAATCGTCTGCGTGAGTTCCGCGCGGGTCAGCTCGGTGCGGATCGAACCGCCGATCAGCTTCGAGCCGCGGCTCGGCACGACGAGCGGCACCGCGTCGGTCGACGCATCGGACAACAGCGTTTCCTTCGCGGCGCGGCACGCGTACGTGAGCGCGCGCAGCTGCCACGGATCCGCCTGCGTGCCTTGCGCCGCGAGCTTGCGCGCGACGACGTGCGCGAGCGCGAGGTCCATGTTGTCGCCGCCGAGCAGGATGTGCTCGCCGACCGCGACACGGTGCAGTTCGAGATTGCCGTCGCGCTCGACGACCGCGATCAGCGACAGATCGGTCGTGCCGCCGCCGACGTCGACGCACAGGATCAGGTCGCCGATCCGCACCTGCTTGCGCCAGCCGCCCTCGCTTTTCTGGATCCAGCTGTAAAGCGCCGCCTGCGGCTCCTCGAGCAGCGCCATGCGCGAATAGCCGGCGGCGCGTGCGGCCTCGGCCGTCAGCTCGCGCGCGGCCGGATCGAACGACGCGGGAATCGTGACCGTCACATCCTGGTCGGCGAACGGCGCATCCGGATGCGCGTGATCCCAGGCTTCGCGCAAGTGGGTCAGATAGCGGATCGCGCTTTCGAGCGGCGACACGCGCGACACCTCGGGCGGCGCATCGCCGGGCAGGATCGCCGCGCGGCGATCGACGCCCGGATGACACAGCCAGCTCTTCGCGCTCGACACGAGACGGATCGGCGTGCCCGCGCCGCGGCTGCGCGCCATCTCGCCCACCGCGAAATCGCGCGAGGCGGTCCACGGCAAGGTCAGGTCGCCCTGGGCCAGTTCGCTCTCATGCGGCAGGTAGAGGAAGGACGGCAGCAGATCGCGCGATTCGAGCGCGCCGGGCGCGGTCAGCTGCGCGATCGGCAGCACGTGTTGCGCGAGCTTCTCGCCGTCGCTTGCCGCGCAATCGACGTAGGACAGCGCGCAGTGCGTGGTGCCGAGATCGATGCCGATCGAATAACGGGAATCGCTCACAGCTCCACCTCCGCCGGCGCGATCACCGACGCGTCGTGGCTGCCGGTCAGCTTGGGCAGGCGCACCTCGGCCACGCGCCAGCCGCGATGGCTGACGGTGCCGGTGAACGGCGCCGCGCCGACGACGTTGCCGGTCACGCGCACCGCCGTCGCGTCGAAGCCGGCCGGCAGCGTCACGCGGCTGCCTTCGGCCTCGTCGCGCACCGGGACGATCGTGAAGTGTTCGCGCAGCGCGGCGCGGCAACCGTCGTGCACGAGCCGCGCGGCCGCGCCGATCTCGGCGTCCGCATAAGCGGCGATGTCTTCCTCGACGAAGTCGAGGAAACGCGCGTCGCGTTGCAACAGGCCGAGCAGTTGCAGCGCGGCCTGCGGGCTTGCCTCGTGCAGTTCGGGCGCGGCGGGCTTCACGGGCGCGGCGGCCGGCGCCGGTTGCGCGGAAGCGGAAGCGCCATCGCGCACGCGCTGCACGCCGGCGGCGAACTCGCGGTTGCCGAGCACGGAAAAGAACGCACCAACGGCAAGCGACAGC
This sequence comes from Burkholderia sp. GW821-FHT14F03, assembly GCF_058803765.1. NCBI lineage: Bacteria > Pseudomonadati > Pseudomonadota > Betaproteobacteria > Burkholderiales > Burkholderiaceae > Burkholderia > Burkholderia sp. GW821-FHT14F03. The sequence continues at coordinate 77,697 of NZ_JBXAPG010000007.1, read as the reverse complement.
CTGCCGAAGAAGGACAGATTGGATTCGGGCATGAAACGTGGACTCCGGTGGGCTCGCGACACGGCGAGCGGTCTTGCCTGGGCGGCGGGCACGGGCGTGGACACGCGCAACACCGTCGGTGTGTGCCTTTCCGCCCCCCTCGCGAGGGCGCAAAACCCGTATTTTGCCCTGTGTGGCCGACCGACGCGAAAGTTTGGAGGCACACGGTTCTCACGCGGGACGATATTGCGCGGGGCGCGGTGCTCAAAACGACGCCGCATTCAGCGACCACGCACGCTTGCCGGCGCCCCCCCGCCATTGGCCTGGAAACGCTTGCGCAGGGTCCCGGAGGCGAGGACGGAACACCGGGAAGCCCTCGACACGCACGATCGATCGCAATCGATCGAACCGTAGCAGCCAGTCGCGGCTCGTCGACTGCTCCCCGCCGCGAGCCCGTCATGCTCGTTCAACTACGCCGTCATTCCGCATCGCCCCGGTTCGCGCGTCAAGCGATTCTCGAAGCATCGGGCGCGTGCTTCAAATTGAAGCGACCGACATGTCGCCCCGTCCCGTACGCCGCCTCGGCAAAAGACGCGCATCACACCGACAACCGCACCCGCAGGTACGCGGCTGTCCCTCGATCTCTCACGCGCGTGCACGCGCATCGATTGGGGATTCCGCCGACGACACGCATAATGCCTCGTCATCTCGTCGCCCTTTCCAATCATGTTGCCCCGGAGCCTGCCCCATGTGTGATTCGATATCCTGCACACCGAAGACGATCATATCGACGCGCCGTCGCTTTCTGCGCACGACGGGCGGGACAGCCATTGCGGCTGCGCTTGCCGGCGCGCTTCCCAACCGCGCCGCGGTTGCCGCGGACGACAAGGCGTCCGCGCCGAAGCCGCAGAACGCCGTCTCTCCCGACGATGCGATCAAGCGCCTGATGGAGGGCAACGCCCGCTACGTGGCGGGCGTGACGCGCCGTCATGATTTCGTGCACGAGCGGGAAGCGCTGCGCGGCGGACAAAACCCGTTCGCCGCCGTGCTCGGTTGCGCAGATTCGCGCATCGCGCCGGAATATGCATTCGACAGCGCCCGAGGCGATCTCTTCGTCACGCGCGTCGCCGGCAATTTCGTCAACGACGACGTGTTGGGCAGCCTCGAGTACGCCGTTGCGGTTCTGACGATTCCGGCCATTCTGGTGCTCGGCCACGACCAATGCGGCGCTGTGGAGGCGGCGGTCAAGGTCGTGACGCAGGGCGCGACCTACCCTGGGAAGATCCAGTCGCTTGCCGAGTCGCTCGTGCCGGCGGTAGACAAGGTCAAGCACCGTGACGCGCCGCATCTGCTCGATGCGGCCATCGTGCAGAACGTCCGCGACAGCATGGCCGGCCTGCGTGCGCATTCGTCCATCATCCGGAACGCGAGCGAGGCGGGAACGCTGAAGATCGTCGGCGGGGTTTACCGCCTGGCGAGCGGCAAGGTCGAATCCGTGGTGTAACGCCGTCGGGCCTGCGACCGGTTCACCGGCTTACGCCACCGTCACATTGTGATTCCGGCCACGGTTTCCTAAGCTGATTGCATCGCTCATCCGATAACGAGGCAGACCATGTCCGCATACCGCCCGATCACCGTGCGCGCGATCGACAACCAGAACCATCAGCTGTTCGAGTACGCGGTACCGTTTTCATTGGAGGTCAGCGCCCGGCAATTGCTGGAACAGGCCTTCGTGCTGGGACAAACGGCCAGCACGGCCGATCCGTTCCTCTTCACGCTCGAGTACTACGGATACAGTGAATCGGCGCAGTATCCCGGCTACCTGGGCTACGAGGTCGAAAGCATCGCCGGTCTCTCGAACGGTGCGCAGTACTACTGGGAACTGCTCGTCAACGGCGTTTCATCCGCGAGCGGCGCGGACACCACCTATCCGAATCCCGGCGCGACCGTGACCTGGCAATACACGGCGATTCCCACGGCGCCCGGCGAACAAAGCCGCCGCGCGGCGCGCGTTCGGACGCGCCACAGCGCTCGTGCTTGAGCGGGAACGGCGGCGCGCGAGTGATCCCGATGCAGCGCGGGGTCGCGCGCCGGGTCGGCACAACGGGTTCGGGGGACGGTGGGGGACCACCTGGAACGGCACCGCGACGCGCAGTCGCGCGACATACGCAGCCGCGCCGGACGGCGCGGCGGTCGCTCGCAACGACAGCGGGGAATAAACGGAAGACGCGAACGCCTGCCAGCCGGCGCGGCGATATCGCGCGCGCCGCCGACTCGCGGATTTACTTCTTTACTTCTTTTCCGGCTCGCCCGGCCCCGGCTGCTGGAACGGGAACGCGTTGAACATCGACTTGGCCTGACTCTGCATCTGCTCCTGCATCTGCACGAACATGTTCTTCGATTGCTCGATGTAGCTGGTCATCATCCCTTGCATCATCGGCGCCTGCATGTTCATGAACTGCGACCAGACCTCCGGATTCATCGCGTTGGTGTCGTAGAGGTTCTTCGACTGGTCGGCCAGCTTGTTCTGGATATCGATGAACGCCTGGATATTCTTCTCCAGGTAGGTGCCCATCATGCCCTGCATCGCATGGCCATAGAAACGGATGATCTGCGACAACATCGACGACGAGAACATCGGCACGCCGCCGCTCTCTTCCTCGAGAATGATCTGCAACAGGATGCTGCGCGTCAGGTCCTCGTTGCTCTTCGCGTCGATCACCTTGAAGTCTTCCTGCTCGAGCACGAGCTGCTTGACGTCGGTCAGCGTGATGTAGGTACTTGTCTCCGTGTCGTACAGCCGGCGATTCGGATATTTCTTGATGAGCCGTTCGGCCGTCTTCTTTGTATTGGTCATGTAACGCCTTTGAGCGCCAGCGCAGCGCAGTGACGACGCGCCGCCAACCGCTCGGCGACGCGTACCCGGAACCACCCGAACCACGCACCGGCCGGCGAGCGCCGGCCGGCCGCATGGCTCAGCCCATATGCAAGCCGCCGTTCAGCGAGAAATCGGCGCCGGTCGAGAACCCGGACTCCTCGGACGCCAGCCACGCGACGATCGAGCCGATCTCGTCGGGCGAACCGAGCCGCCGCACCGGAATCGTCGCGACGATCTTCTCGAGCACGTCCGGGCGGATCGCCTTCACCATGTCCGTGCCGATATAGCCCGGCGACACCGTGTTGACGGTCACGCCCTTCGTCGCCACTTCCTGCGCGAGCGACATCGTGAAGCCGTGGATGCCGGCCTTCGCGGTCGAGTAGTTGGTCTGACCGAACTGACCCTTCTGGCCGTTCACCGACGAGATGTTGATGATCCGCCCCCAGCCGCGCTCGACCATGCCGTCGATCACCTGCTTCGTGACGTTGAAGAGGCTCGTGAGGTTCGTGTCGATCACGGCCGTCCAATCCTCGTGCGTCATCTTGCGGAACACGACGTCGCGCGTGATGCCGGCGTTGTTGACCAGCACGTCGACCTCGCCGACCTCGGCCTTGACCTTGTCGAACGCCTGCTTGGTGGAGTCCCAGTCGCCGACGTTGCCCTCGGATGCCACGAAATCGAAGCCCAGCGCTTTCTGGTCCTCGATCCACTTCGTACGCCGCGGCGAACTCGGGCCGCAGCCCGCGACCACCCTGAAGCCATCCTTGTGGAGGCGCTGGCAGATGCTGGTGCCGATGCCGCCCATCCCGCCCGTTACGTAAGCAATTCGCTGAGACATAAACATCACTCCATTATCGTTTTGAGAAGCGCCGAGCGGCAACCCTCTTTCCTCGCCTGCGTTCCGGCTGCGCCGCCTCCGTCAAGGAAACCGCGCGGCCGGCATTCGTCACGGACGCTCGACGGCCAGCGCAACACCCATCCCGCCGCCGATGCACAGCGATGCAAGACCCCGTTTCGCATCGCGCTTCTGCATTTCGTACAACAGCGTCACGAGAATCCGGCAACCGGATGCGCCGATCGGATGGCCAATCGCGATCGCGCCGCCGTTCACATTGATCTTCGAGGTATCCCAGCCCATCTGCTGGTTCACCGCCAGTGCCTGCGCGGCGAACGCCTCGTTGATTTCCATCAGGTCCAGATCGCCGGGCGTCCAGCCCGCGCGCTCCAGGCAGCGCAGCGACGCCGGCACGGGGCCGATCCCCATCACACTCGGATCAACGCCCGCGTTCGCGAACGCCTTGATCCGCGCGAGCGGCTTGAGGCCCAGCGCCTCGGCCTTCTTCGCCGACATCACGAGCACGGCGGCCGCGCCGTCGTTGAGGCCGGACGCATTCGCGGCCGTCACCGTGCCGTCCTTCGCGAACGCCGGCTTGAGGCCCGCGAGCGATTCCGCCGTCACGCCGTGGCGCACGAACTCGTCGGTCGCGAAGCGCACCGGCTCGCCCTTGCGCTGGGGAATCTCGACCGGCACGATCTCGTCGTCGAAGCGGCCCGCCTTCTGCGCGGCCTCCGCCTTGTTCTGCGACAGCGCGGCGAACGCATCTTGTTCCGCGCGGCTGATGCCGTACTCCTTCGCGACGTTTTCCGCGGTGATGCCCATGTGGTACTGGTTGTAGACGTCCCACAGGCCGTCGACGATCATGCTGTCGACGAGCTTCGCGTCGCCCATCCGGAAGCCGTCGCGCGAACCCGGCAGCACGTGCGGCGCCGCGCTCATGTTTTCCTGGCCGCCGGCGATCACGATCTCGGCATCCCCCGAGATGATCGCGTTCGCCGCGAGCATCACGGCCTTCAGGCCGGAGCCGCAGACCTTGTTGATCGTCATCGCGGGCACCGCGGTCGGCAGGCCGGCCTTGATCACCGCCTGCCGTGCCGGATTCTGGCCCGACGCCGCGGTCAGCACCTGGCCGAGGATCACTTCGCTGACCTGCTCCGGCTTCACGCCGCCGCGTTCCAGGACCGCCTTGATCACCGCGGCGCCCAACTCGGGCGCCGCGATCTTCGCGAGCGAACCGCCGAACTTGCCGACCGCGGTGCGCGCGGCCGATACGATCACTACGTCAGTCATTTCACCACCCTCCGGGCCCGGCGCGACGCGGCGCGCCGCGATTCACCCTGTTAAAAATTCCAAGCAAGGACGCCATGAGCGTGCGCCCCGTTCCGCGATTCGTCAATTCCGCTGCAGTACGTACCGACCCGGCGCCGGCTCGACGACCGGGTGGCGCGCCGAGCCCAATTGGGTGCGCGCCTTCACCTTGCGGCCGCCGAACGGATCGAGCCAGTCGATCCAGGTGGGCCACCAGCTGCCCGGATGCTCGGTCGCGCCGTCGAACCATTCGTCGGCCGTGGCCGGCAAGGCGCGCGCCTCCGCGTCATGAGTCCAATAGCTGCGCTTGTTCTTCGCAGGCGGGTTGATCACGCCCGCGATGTGGCCCGATGCGCCGAGCACGAACTTGAGCGGCCCCGTCAGCAGCGAGGTCGACGCGTACGCGGTCGGCCACGGCACGATGTGATCCTCGCGCGAGCCGTAGATGAAGGTCGGCACGTCGATGCGCGACAGGTCCACCGGCTCGCCGCACACCGTCAGCGCGCCCGGCTCGCGCAGCTGGTTCTCGAGATAGGTATGGCGCAGATACCACGCGTACATCGGCCCCGGCAGGCTCGTCGAGTCGCCGTTCCAGTACAGCAGGTCGAACGGCGCCGGCGTGCGCCCCTTCAGATAGTTGTCGACGACGTAGTTCCAAACGAGATCGTTCGGGCGCAGGAACGAGAACGTGTTCGCGAACTCGACGCCGAGCATCAGCCCGGGCTTGCCGCCATGCTTGCCGCCGATGGTCTGCTCGCGCATCTGCACGTGCGCCTCGTCGACGAACACGTCGAGCACGCCCGTGTCGCTGAAATCGAGCATCGCGGTCAGGAGCGTCATCGAGGCGACCGGGTGTTCGCCGCGCGCGGCGAACACCGCGAGCGCGGTTGCCAGCATCGTGCCGCCGACGCAGAAGCCGAGCGCGTTGATCTGCTCACGGCCGCTGATCTCGCGGACCACGTCGATCGCGGTGAGCATCCCTTCGTCGATGTAGTCGTCCCAGGTCTTGTGCGCCACCGAGGCGTCCGCGTTGCGCCACGACACCAGGTAGACCGGATGGCCGCTGGAGAGCGCGTGCGCAACCAGCGAATTCTCGGGCTGCAGATCGAGGATGTAGTACTTGTTGATGCAGGGCGGCACGATCAGGAGCGGCCGCTCGAACACGGTCGGCGTCTGCGGCTTGTACTGGATCAGCTGGATCAGGTCGTTCTCGAACACGACCGCGCCCTCGGTCGTGGCGAGATTGCGGCCGACCACGAATTGCGACTCGTCCGTCTGCGAAATCTTGCCGCGCTGCAAATCGCCGAGCAGATTCATCATGCCGAGGCGCAGGCTCTCCCCCTGCGTGTCGAGCAGGTTCTTCTGCACGTCGGGATTGAGCGCGAGGAAATTGCTCGGCGAGGTCGCGGCCGTCCATTGCTGCACCGCGAAGCGGATCCGCTCGCGCGTCTTCGCATCGGTCTCGACCGCATCGGCCAGCGCCTGCAGGTAGCGCGCGTTCAGCAGATACCAGGCCGCCGCGAACGCGTGCGCGGGCGACGCCTTCCAGGCATCCGCGCTGAACCGGCGGTCCTTCAGCTCGGGCGCTTCGAGCGTCGTCGCCGTGGACTGGCGGATCAGCGCCGCGCATTCCTGTGAGTAATCGGTCTGCAGCTGCTGCAGGCGCGCGGGCGGAATCGTGGCGACCGGCAGCTTGAACGCCGCGAGCGGCCCGGTCGCGCCCGCCCAGTCGGCGGGGGCCGGCGGCGCGAACGGAAACGCGGCGGCGCCGAACGGCGACGGCCCGGCAGCGGCGCCGGATGCGGCGCGCCCGCTCTCGGCGGCGCGCGCCCAAGCGCCCAGCCACGTCTCGAAGATCTGCTGCATCTGCTGCGCCGCCGGATCGGCGGACTGCTTACCGTGGGTGCGATCGGCCTCGGGGGATGTCGACGATTTTTTCGGTGCTGTCATACCTGCATTACCGGTGATACCTGCGCGGGTTTCCTGGAAATCCTGCTCGAGCCGCGTACCGCCCTCATCCCGCAGACGGTTGCGCCGGGCGGGCCGTCATGCTCTGGAGTATTTCCTCCAGATTCTGACGCAGTGCGGTAGTTTTATCATTATCGTTTTCCCCATGTGACCTGTGACGTCAATCAACGATCGGCCCGCCGGTTCGGAAAACCCGCGGAAAATGGCGAACGCAAGGCCACACGAGGCTTCGCGGCACGTCATCGAAGCGGGCAGTGTAAGCGAAGCGCGCGCGAAAATCGAACTGCGCAGTGCAGCAAAAATATCGTTCGCATACCGTTGGGAATTGCAACAAACCAGCCCGATTGGCCCCGTTCGCGAACGCACTCAATCCGCGAGCCAGATCAGCGCCGCCATGCGGCCCGTCACGCGGTCGCGACGGTACGAGTAGAAGCGCTCGCGCGCCGTCACCGTGCAGAGATCGCCGCCGCTCACCTGCGTCACGCCGAGGCGGGCGAGGCGCAGGCGCGCGAGCGCCGCGAGATGCGCGAAATATTTGTCGTGCGCCGCGTCATGCGCGACGAACGCGCGCGCGGTGGCCGTGTGCTCGGCGAGCGGCGCGGCCTCGAGAAATGCCGCGCGCACCTCCTGCCCGACCTCGAATGCCGTCGGCCCGATCGCCGGGCCGAGGTAGGCATGCAGGCGCTCGGGCGGCACGCCCGCGAGCGCGGCGACGCGCTGCGCGGTGCGCTCGATGACGCCCGACACGAGCCCGCGCCAGCCCGCGTGCGCGGCGCCCACCGCCCGCCCCGCGTCGTCGCACAGCAGCACCGGCATGCAATCGGCCACCATCACGACGCACACGACGCCCGGCGTGTCGGTCACGCTCGCATCGGCGTGCGGCGGCGGCGCATCGGGCGCGGCGGCCAGCGCCGCATCGGCCCGCACGATCTCGACGCCGTGCACCTGCTCGAGCCACGCGGCGCGCGGCTGGCCGGTCAGCGCGAGAAGCCGCGCGCGGTTCGCCTCGACGTGCGCGGGATCGTCGCCGGTGTGCAGGCCCAGGTTCAGGCCGCCCGGCAGCGCGATGCCCTCCTGCCAGCGGCCGTACGGCGGCAGGCTCACGCCGCCCGCGCGGGTCGACACCAGCGCGCGCACGCGCGGCGGCGCCTGCCAGTCGGGCTGCAGGCAATCGGCGGGCGTCAGCGCGGGCAACATCGTCATGGTCGGCCATCCTCGTCGTCGGGATACGGCTCGCCGTCCAGGCGCGCCGCGTCGAAATCATCCTCATAGACCGCGTCGTCGTCGCCGAATTCCGCTTCGTCGTGACCGAAGCCGAGCGCCTCGACCAGCGCGGCGATGTCGTCCGGCAGCGGACAGCGCCACTGCATCGTGCGGCCGCTCACCGGATGCACGAGCCCGAGCCGCCACGCATGCAGCGCCTGCCGCGCGAATCCGTCCGGCAGCGGCGTCACCGAACGCTTGCCGCGCGCGCGGCCGTAGACCGGATCGCCGAGCAGCGGATGACCGACATGCGCGCAATGCACGCGGATCTGGTGCGTCCGCCCGGTCTCCAGGTCGCACTGGATCGCCGAGACCGGCTGGCGCGACCACAGCGTCCGGTCGACGGTGCGGAAATGCGTGCGGGCCGGTTTGCCCGACGCACCGGTCACCACCGCCATGCGGGTGCGCTCGCGCGGATCGCGGCCGATCGGCGCGTCGATCGTGCCGTCCTCCGGCATCTGCCCCCACACGAGCGCGAAATAGCGGCGCTTCACGGTGCGGGCCTGCAACTGGCGGACGAGATCGGTCTGCGCGGCCAGCGTGCGCGCGACCACCATCAGCCCCGAGGTCTCCTTGTCGAGACGGTGCACGATGCCCGCGCGCGGCAGCCCGGCCGCCGCGTCGCCGTAGCGATGCAGCAGCCCGTTGAGCAGCGTGCCGCTCCAGTTGCCCGCCGCCGGGTGCACGACCATGCCGGCCGGCTTGTTGATGACGACCAGCGCCTCGTCTTCGTAGACAATCGTGAGCGGCACCGGCTCCGGCGCGAACGCGAGCTGTTCGGGCAGCAGATCGGGCACGAGCTCGATGGTCGCGCCGAGCGGGACCGGCTGGCGGACCCGCGCGGGTTCGCCGTCGACGCGCACGCGCTGCGCATCGATCCAGCTTTGCAGCCGGTTGCGCGAAAATTCAGGAAAAAGCTGGGCGAGCGCCTTGTCGAGGCGTTCGCCGGCCAACGCCGGCGGAACCTCGACGACGCGCGGCGCGGTATCGGCCGCACCGTCGGACGACGGCGCGGGACGCACCTCCAGCGCTTCGCTCGTCAGATCATCGTCGAGCGAATCACTGGAAGGAGCGTTGGACGACGAGGCGCTTGGGCTATAATCGTCGCTATTTGCCATGCCCGGCCGGGCATGCAATGAACTTGAACGGGTCATTTAGACTGGGTCACCGAGACTTAAAGCTAGGACATGCGAGCCCTATTCACCATGATGAATTCGACCAAACGCGCGGCAAAACCTGTGGCCGGCTGGATTGCGCTGGCCGCGGCCGCCGCACTCATCGCCGGCTGCCACGGTTTGCCGCAGAAGAGCGATGAGACCGCTGTCTGGTCGAACAACAAATTATACTCAGAGGCTCAGGATGCGTTGACGGGCGGCGACTGGGGCAAGTGCGCGAAGTACTTCGAATCGCTGCAGGGCCGTGACCCGTTCGGTCGTTTCGCGCAACAGGCGCAGATCAACGTCGCCTACTGCAACTGGAAGGACAACGAGCCGGCCGCAGCCGACCAGGCCGTCGACCGCTTCCTCCAGCTGCACCCGGATCACCCGGACATCCCCTACGCGTACTACCTGAAGGGCATGATCCACTTCAACGACGACCTGGGCCTGTTCGGCCGGTTCTCGGGCCAGGACATGAGCGAGCGCGACCCGCAGGCGCTGCGCGAGTCGTACGACGCGTTCAAGGTCGTGGTCGATCGTTTTCCGAAGAGCAAGTATGCACCCGACGCCGCCGCGCGGATGCGCTATATCGTGAACGCGCTCGCCTCGCACGAAGTGCACGCGGCCGATTATTACTATCGCCGCGGCGCCTACGTGGCCGCGATCAACCGCGCGCAGCTCGCGATCAAGGAATACAAGAACGCGCCCGCGATCGAGGACGCGCTGCACATCATGACGCTGTCGTACACGAAGCTGAACCAGCCGCAGCTCGCCGACGACACCAAGCGCGTGCTCGCGTCGACCTTCCCGGACAGCCCGTACGTCACCGGCCGCTCGCGGCCGGGCGCGAAGAAGTCCTGGTGGCAATTCTGACGGCAGCCCGCCGTCCGGGCGAAGCGCCGCTCAGGCCTCCTGGGCCGCGCGACGCTCCGTGAAGAACTCGCGCACCACCTCGATCTCGCGCGTGCGCTTGAACGGCGGCAGGCTTTGCCAGATGCGTCGGCCGTACGGCTTGTCGACGAGCCGCGTATCGCAGATCATCAACACGCCGCGGTCGGTTTCCGCGCGGATCAGGCGGCCCGCGCCCTGCTTCAGCGTGATCACGGCCTGCGGCAGCTGGTGCACGGCGAACGGGCTCAAGCCCTTCTTCGTCAACGCTTCGAGCCGCGCCGCAAGCACCGGGTCATCGGGCGGCGCGAACGGCAGCTTGTCGATCACGACGAGCGACAGCGCGTCGCCGCGCACGTCGACCCCTTCCCAGAAACTCTGGCTGCCCACCAGGATCGCGTTGCCGTACGCACGGAACCGGTCGAGCAGCTCGGTGCGGCTCGCGTCGCCCTGCACGAGCAGCGGCGTCGACCAGCCGCGCGACTCGATCGCGTCGCGCAATCGGTTCGCGATCCGGTCGACCGCGCGCAGCGTCGTGCACAGCATGAAGACCCCGCCGCCCGCCGCCTCGATCGCCGGCCACGCTGCCTCGAACACCGCGTCGGTGAACGCGGGCGACGACGGCTGCGGCAGATTGCGCGGCACGTACAGCAAACCCTGGTTCGGATAATCGAACGGACTCGCGAGCGTCATCGAGCGCCGCGCGCTGAGCCCCATCTGCGCCGCGTAATGGGTGAAGTCGCCGCGCACCGACAGCGTCGCCGACGTGAAGATCCAGGCGCGCGGCACGCCCGCGCGCTGTTTCGCGAAGATCGGCGCGACCGACAGCGGCGTCTCGTGCAATTGCACCGTATGCGAGAACACCTCGACCCAGCGCACCTTTTCATTCGGATCGCCGGATTCCGCCGCGGGCGCCTCCTCGGCAGCGCCCGACGCAGCGGCGCCCGACGCGACGGCGCCCGGAGCCTCCGGCACAACCCAGCCCGCCAGCAGATCCTGCAGTTCGCGCGCGCGCCGCAGGCACGCGCCCAGCGATTCCGCCCGCTCGGCCTGCCCGGCCAGCGCCGCGGCAAGCGCGTCGAGCGCCGCCTCGAGCGCATCGAGCGCCGCGAACAGCGGATGATCGCCGTCGAGCTGGGACAACGCGACCCGCACGATCGTATCGTCGGCGAAGGCAAGCCGGACATCGCGCGCAGCACGCTCCAGCGCGCCGCCCAGCTTCACCCATTCGACCGCATCGCGCGCATGGCTCAGGCCTTCCGCCACCGCATCGCGCGCGAGTTCGAGCAACTGCGTGGTGGACAGCGTCTCGCCGAAGAACAGCGTCGCCGTCTCCGGCAGCTGATGCGCCTCGTCGAAGATGATCGTGTTCGCGCTCGGCAGCAGCTCGGCCATGCCGGTGTCGCGCAGCATGATGTCGGCGAAGAACAGATGGTGATTGACGACCACGACGTCCGCCTGCTGCGCCTCGCGACGCGCCTGCATCACGAAACATTCCTTGTAGTGCGGGCATTCCTGGCCGAGGCAGTTGTCGCGCGTCGACGTGACCATCGACCAGACCGGCGCGTTCTCCGGCACGCTCGCGAGTTCGGCCTTGTCGCCGCTGCGGGTGATCTTCGCGAAGCGCACGATCTCCTGCAGGTAGGCGGTATCCTGCCGCGACGGCAGGCGGCCGTTGTCGGCCGTGCGCTGCAGGTAGTAGTGGCACAGGTAGTTCGCGCGCCCCTTCAGCATCGCGACCGACACCGGCACGGCGAGCGCGTCGCGCACCGTCGGGATGTCGCGCTGGAACAACTGGTCCTGCAGGTGCTTCGTGCCGGTCGACACGATCACCTTGCCACCCCACAGCATCGCCGGCACGAGATACGCGTAGGTCTTGCCGGTGCCGGTGCCCGCCTCGACGATCAGCGTGTTGTCGGCCTGGTCGGCCGCGGCGTCCTGCCCGGCCGCCGCCGCGCCGGCCGGCGCATCCGTCAGGCGGCGCGCGGGACGCTTGCGCGTATCGAAGATCTCGGGCTCCGGCATCAACTTGCCCGACGCCTCCATCGCGGCGGCGACGGCCCGCGCCATCTCGATCTGCGACGCGCGGGAACGGTAGCCGTCGAGCACGCGCGACAGCAGGCCGCCCTCGCCGAAGATGGCATCGAGTTCATTGACGCGCTGTGGGCTCGGCGCATACGCGCCGTCGCCGGGCGCGCGGGCACGCGCGGCGGACGCGACATCGCGTCGCGCGTCGGGAGTGGCATCAAGCGGTGAATTCAAGGCAAGCGGTTCCTAGGTGTCCTGTCCGGCGCCTGCCGCGGCGCCGGCGCTTGCCAGGCCGCGCTCAGGCGCGCTTATCCGGTTCGAGCTGCGACTGCAGCATGATGATCTTGTCTTTGGCGAGCAGCTTTTCTTTCTTCAGGCGGTGCAGCGTCAGGTCGTCGATATCCGAACGGCCCTCTTTCTGTTCGATTTCTCGGGCCAGTTGGCTGTGCAGTTCCTGCAACGAGGCCAATCGGTTGTTCAACTCTTGCTGCGCGTCCACTTCACGGGTTTGCATACTCGCCTCCACACTGAGCGGCGCACGCTCGCAAAAGCGCGCGCCCGAGACTCCCTGCCGAATCGACTACCCCCACGCCTGCGCGGTTACTGCCCCTGCTGCTGTTTTTGCTGCGCCTTTTCGGCGGCCTGCCGCTGCCGCGCCTCGACATCCGCCTTGTGCTGCGCAGCAGCCTGCTGCTTGTCCTGGTAACGCTGGGCGTTGTCCGCCCGTTCCTGCGCCTTCTGCGCGCCTTGCGCGCGGGCCTCGTCCAGCTTGCGCTGGTAGTCGGCCTGCTTCTGGCCGTAGGCCTGCTGGTTCGATGCGCGCTGCGGCCCCTCGCCATCGCGCTGCGCGCGCTTCAGTGCGTTCTGTTGCTGCTTGTCCTGGTAGGCGGCGGCATTCGCCGCGTCTTCCGCCGCGCGCTGCGGCGCATTCGCCTGCTGCTGCGCCTGCTTCAGGGCCAGGTCCTGGTCACGTTGCTGGGCACGCACCGCGCGGTGCTCGTCGTTGAGCGCCAATTGCTCTTCGCTGATGCTCGAACGCTCGTCGCGCATCTTCTCGCGCGCCTTGTCCAGGCAATAATTCACGAAGAACTTGCTGTAGCAGTCGTGCTGGGCCACGGCATAACGATAATCGTTTTCCACCGTGCGTTGATCGAGCACTTTTTGACGTGCGTCGAAACTCAGCTCGTCGGCGGCCGTGCGGGCGCCCGACGCGGGAACGGCCGCCGCCTGGGCGAAGGCCGGCGCGACCGGAACGGACAATGCGGCGGCGCACGCGACGGCGAGCGCGGCAAGGGATAAGCGGGAGGTTGGCAACGTCGTAGGAAAGCTGCGGGACATGTGTCAAATTCTATCACCCCCCGGCTGGGCGCTTTCGCATTTATGGCAAAATGCCCCGCTCCATTCACCCGCCCGGACCGGCCTGCCCGCCACGGCAGCCCTGGCCCGGACGTTTTTGCCAGCAGGCCGTAGACGCACATCACGACATGACGGAAACCGTAGCACTCAAGATCGTACAGCGCATCGCCACCGAACTGACCGTTCAACCCCGCCAGGTCGCCGCAGCGGTGCAACTCCTCGACGAAGGCGCCACCGTTCCGTTCATCGCCCGCTACCGGAAGGAAGTGACGGGCGACCTGGACGACACGCAGTTGCGCCAGCTCGAAGAACGCCTGCTGTACCTGCGCGAGCTCGAGGACCGCCGTGCGACCATCCTCGCGAGCATCGACGAACAAGGCAAGCTGAGCGACGAGCTGCGCACCGCCGTCGAGGCCGCCGACAGCAAGCAGGTGCTGGAAGATCTGTACCTGCCGTACAAGCCGAAGCGCCGCACCCGTGCGCAGATCGCCCGCGAAGCGGGTCTCGAACCGCTCGCGCTCGCGCTGCTCGCGAATCCGCTGCTCGATCCGCAGGCCGAGGCCGCCGCCTACGTCGACGCCGACAAGGGCGTGGCCGACGTGAAGGCCGCGCTCGACGGCGCGCGCGACATCCTGACCGAGCAGTTCGGCGAGACAGCCGAGCTGCTCGGCAAGCTGCGCGACTACCTGACGAGCCAGGGCATCGTCTCGTCGGCCGTGGTCGACGGCAAGGAGCACGAGGAAGGCGAGAAATTCCGCGACTACTACGACTACTCGGAAACGCTGAAGACCGTGCCGTCGCACCGCGCGCTCGCGCTGTTCCGCGGCCGCAACGCCGGCGTGCTGACGGTCAAGCTCGGCCTCGGCGAAGAACTCGACGCGCAGGTTCCGCATCCGGGCGAGGCGATGATCGCGCGCCACGTCGGCATCGCGAACCAGAACCGCCCGGCCGACAAGTGGCTGTCCGACGTCTGCCGCTGGTGCTGGCGCGTGAAGGTGCAGCCGCACCTGGAAACCGAACTGCTCACCCAGCTGCGCGAGACCGCCGAGCACGAAGCGATCCGCGTGTTCGCGCGCAACCTGAAGGACCTGCTGCTCGCCGCGCCGGCCGGCCCGAAGGCCGTGATCGGCCTCGACCCGGGACTGCGCACGGGCGTGAAGGTCGCGGTCGTCGACCGCACCGGCAAGGTGCTCGCGACCGACACCATCTTCCCGCACGAGCCGCGCCGCGACTGGGACGGCTCGCTCGCGAAGCTCGCGCGGATCGCCGCGCAGACCCAGGCGGAGCTGGTCAGCATCGGCAACGGCACCGCCTCGCGCGAAACCGACAAGCTCGCGAGCGAGCTGATCGCCCGCCATCCCGAGCTCAAGCTGCAGAAGATCGTCGTGTCGGAAGCCGGGGCGTCGGTGTACTCGGCCTCCGAGCTGGCCGCGAAGGAATTCCCGGAGCTCGACGTGACGCTGCGCGGCGCCGTGTCGATCGCGCGCCGCCTGCAGGACCCGCTCGCCGAGCTGGTCAAGATCGAACCAAAGGCGATCGGCGTCGGCCAGTACCAGCACGACGTGAACCAGCGCGAGCTGGCGCGCTCGCTCGACGCGGTCGTCGAGGACTGCGTGAACGCGGTCGGCGTCGATGCGAACACCGCGTCGGCGGCGCTGCTCGCGCGCGTGTCCGGCCTCAATGCGACGCTGGCCCGCAACATCGTCGACTACCGCGACGCCAACGGCCCGTTCCCCTCGCGCGAACACCTGCGCAAGGTACCCCGCCTCGGCGACAAGACCTTCGAACAGGCCGCGGGCTTCCTGCGCATCAGCGGCGGCGAGAATCCGCTCGACCGCTCGTCGGTCCACCCGGAAGCCTATCCGGTCGTGGAACGGATCCTCGCGAAGATTCGCAAGCGCATCGACGACGTGCTCGGCAATCGCGACTCGCTCGCCGGACTGTCGGCCGCCGAATTCGTCGACGAGCGCTTCGGGCTGCCCACCGTGCGCGACATCCTGTCCGAACTGGAAAAACCGGGCCGCGATCCGCGCCCCGAATTCAAGACGGCCACCTTCCGCGACGGCGTCGAGAAGGTATCGGATCTCGAACCGGGGATGGTGCTCGAGGGCGTGGTGACCAACGTCGCGGCCTTCGGCGCGTTCGTGGATGTCGGCGTGCACCAGGACGGCCTCGTGCACGTGTCGGCGATGTCGACCAAGTTCATCAAGGATCCGCACGAAGTCGTGAAGGCTGGCCAGGTCGTGAAGGTCAAGGTGCTCGAAGTCGACGTCAAACGTCAGCGGATTGCGCTGACGATGCGGCTCGGCGACGACGTCGCGCCTGCCGGCACGCAGCAGGAGCGCGGCGGCAACGCCCGCGGCCAGGGCGGCGGCCAACGCCCGCCGCCGCGCGCGCGCGAACCGGAACCGGCAGGCGCCATGGCTGCCGCGTTCGCGAAGCTCAAGCGCTGAACGCGACCGTCAGGCGTCGCGTTCGACGTGCAAACCCGCAGCCTGCCCGCTGCGGGTTTTTTATTGCGCGACGCGCCACCGCGGGCGCGTCGACCGCGGCAAAAGCGCCGCGCATAAAAAACGCGAACGGATCCGCATCCGTTCGCGTCTTGATTCAAGCGGCCCGGCTCAGATCTCGATCTTCGTTCCCAGTTCGACGACCCGGTTGGCCGGAATCGCGAAGAAGTCGGTCGGCTTGGCCGCGTTCTGATGCATCCATGCGAACACGCGCTCGCGCCAGATCGACATGCCGGGCAGATGGGTCGGCACGACCGTTTCGCGGGCGAGGAAGAACGAGGTATCCATCAGCTCGAATGTCATGTCGTAGGTGCGGCCCACCTCCTCGATCACCGCCTTCACGTCCGGCGTCTCGTTGAAGCCGTATTCGGCCTTCACGATATAGAGCCCGCCGCCCGCCTCCTGCACGGTCACGCGCTCCTCGTCGCGCACATACGGAATGTCGCGCGTGACGAACGTGAGGAACAGCGTGCGCTCGTGCAGCACCTTGTTGTGCTTCAGGTTGTGCAGCAGGCTGACCGGCACGAGCGTGTCGTTGCCTGTCAGGTAGATCGCGGTGCCCGACACGCGGTGCGGCGGATGCGCGAGTAGGCCCTGCAGGAACGGCGTCAACGGGATGCCGTCGGCCGCGGTGCGCTCCTTGACGATGTGCCGCCCCTTGTACCAGGTCATCAGCAGGAAGAACAGCAGCGCGCCGATGCCGAGCGGCAGCCAGCCGCCCTGCGCGACCTTCAGCAGGTTCGCGCCGAAGAAGCCGAGGTCGACCACGAGGAAGATCCCGATGATGAGCCCCACCAGAAACTTGTTCCACTTCCATACCTTCAGCATCACGACGCAGGCCAGCACGGTGGTGATCACCATCGTCGCGGTCACGGCGATGCCGTACGCGGCGCCGAGGCTGTCCGAACTCTTGAAGCCGATCACGATGCAGAGGATCACGAACAGCAGCAGCCAGTTGACCACCGGCACGTAGATCTGGCCGATCGCCAGCTCCGAGGTGTGCAGCACCTTCATGCGCGGCACGTAGCCGAGCTGGATCGCCTGGCTCGTCAGCGAGTACGCGCCGGAGATCACCGCCTGCGACGCGATCACGGTCGCCACCGTCGACAGCACCACGAGCGGCAACAGCCCCCATTGAGGCGCGAGCAGGAAGAACGGATTCTCGATCGCCTTCGGATCCTGGATCAGCAGCGCGCCCTGGCCGAAATAGTTGAGCACGAGCGAGGGCATCACGAGCACATAGGCGGCCAGCCGGATCGGCTTCGCGCCGAAGTGCCCCATGTCCGCGTAGAGCGCCTCGGCGCCCGTCAGCACCAGCACGACCGAGCCGAGCACGACATAGGCCTGCAGCACGTGCTCGGACATGAAGGAGAACGCGTAGTACGGGTTGATCGCGGCGATGATCGTCGGCACGCGAACGATGTGGTACACGCCGAGCACCGCGATCGCCAGGAACCACAGCACCATGATCGGGCCGAACAGCTTGCCGACCATCGCCGTGCCGTGCCGCTGGATCCAGAACAGCGCGATCAGGATCACGATCGTGATCGGCAGCACCAGGTGCGACAGTTGCGGCGCGGCGATCTGAAGCCCCTCGACCGCCGACAGCACCGAGATCGCGGGCGTGATGACCGCGTCGCCATAGAACATGCATGCGCCGAAGATGCCGAGCGCCATCAGGATGCCCGCGAGTTTCTTCTTGGGATCGAGCGGCCGCAGCGACAGCGCCATCAGCGCGAGCACGCCGCCCTCGCCGTTGTTGTCCGCTCGCATCACGAACAGCAGGTACTTGATGCCGACCACGAGGATGATGGCCCAGAACAGCAGCGAGATCACGCCGAGAATCGAACTCTGCGTGAGGGGAATGCCGTGGGAGGGGCTGAACGCCTCCTTGAGCGAATACAGTGGACTGGTGCCGATGTCGCCGAAGACCACACCGATTGCGGCTATCGCGAGCGATTGCAGAGAATGCTGGCGCGTGGACGAGTGGTTCGTGTCGGTCATAAAAGCGATGTAGATCCGTTCTGGGGTCGGAAAAAACGAGCGCTATTCTAACTGGGCACGCAAAAATGCCGTCTCGCTGTGTTGTCAGCGCACCACGCGAAACGGCGAGCCAGTTTATCACGCCCCTCCGGGCGCCCCGCGCTGTCAAGGCGCGCAAGCCTTGTCGCACCGGCATCGCGTCGGCGCGACAAGCGTAAAAAAAAGGAAAAAAAACGGCGCCCGAGGGGCGCCGTTTCGAACGTCAAGCTGACGATTTGCTTACGCATCCGCGTCTTCGCGTTGCGTATTGCCACGCTTGATCCACGCGCCGAGGTTGTGCGGACGCACCGTGTCCCACTCCTCGAACGGCTGGTGAATCCACGGATTCGTTTCCAGATACTGCACGTGATAGTCCGGCTTCACCTTCGAGCAGCCCTTGTACCAGAGCACGGCCGAACGCACGGCCGTTACGGCCGGATAGCGTTCCTTCAGATGCTGCTGGACGCGCGCGAGCGTCACGCCCGAATCGACGAGGTCGTCGACCAGCAGCACGTTGCCGGTCAGCTCGCCGCGCGTCATCGTGATGTACTGGCCGATGTCGAGATCGCCTTGCTCGCGGCCGGCCGCTTCGCGGTAGGAACTCGTCGCGAGGATCGCGAGCGGCAGGTCGTAGATGCGCGACAGCTGGTCGCCCACGCGCAGGCCGCCGCGCGCGAGGCACAGGATCTTGTCGAACTTCCAACCCGACTCATGCACGGCGAGCGCGAGCAGTTCGATCAGACGGTGGTACTCATCCCAACCCACCCAGAGATTCTTCTCGTCATTGCGCGGGTCGGCCATTTCCAGCATTGGCAGGGAGTGTTGCGTCATCACGCCTTACACCTTGAACGGATGGCGCAGCAGGATCGTCTCGTCGCGATCGGGGCCCGTGGACACCATGTCGACCGGCACGCCGGCGACTTCCTGGATGCGCGTCAGGTAGGCGCGCGCATTGGCGGGCAGCGCATCCCAGGTCTTGATGCCGACCGTGCTTTCCTTCCAGCCGCCGAAGGTCTCGTAGACCGGCTCGCAACGCGCCACTTCGGCCGCGCCGCGCGGCAGGATGTCGAGATCCTTGCCGTCCATCTTGTAGCCGACGCACAGCTTCACTTCGTCGAGCCCGTCGAGCACGTCGAGCTTCGTCATGCACAGGCCCGACACGCCGTTGATCTGGATCGAGCGGCGCAGCGCGGCTGCGTCGAGCCAGCCCGTGCGGCGCGGACGGCCCGTGACCGAACCGAATTCCTTGCCGACGTTCGCGAGCGTGACGCCCACCTGGTCCTGACGCTTGGGGTTGTCCGCGTCGTACAGTTCGCTCGGGAACGGGCCCGCGCCGACGCGCGTGCAATAGGCCTTGGTGATGCCGAGGATGTAGTTGAGCTTGTGCGGACCGACGCCCGCGCCCGCCGACGCCGCGCCTGCTACGCAGTTGCTCGAGGTGACGAACGGATAGGTGCCGTGGTCGATATCGAGCAGCGTGCCCTGCGCGCCTTCGAACAGCAGGTTGTTGCCGGCGTTGTTCTCTTCGTACAGGCGCAGCGACACGTCGGTCACCATCGGCTTGAGCCGATCCGCATAGCCGAGCATCGTGTCGAGCGTGGACTGGAAATCGACGGCTGCGCCGCCGAGATACTGGGTCAGCACGAAATTGTGGAAATCGAGGTTTTCGCGCAGGCGGTCGGCGAAGGTCTTCGCGTCGAACAGATCCTGCACGCGCAGCGCGCGACGGCCGACCTTGTCTTCGTACGCAGGCCCGATGCCGCGCCCGGTCGTGCCGATCTTGCCCGCGCCGCGGCGCGCTTCGCGCGCCTGGTCGATCGCGACGTGATACGGAAGGATCAGCGTGGCCGCTTCGGAAATGAACAGGCGGCTCTGCACGTCGAGGCCGGCCTCTTCCAGCTCGCCGATCTCCTTGAACAGCGCCTCGGGCGACAGCACCACACCGTTGCCGATGTAGCAGGCGACGCCTTCACGCATGATGCCCGACGGGATGAGGCGCAAGATCGTCTTCTTGCCGCCGATGATGAGGGTGTGGCCGGCGTTGTGACCGCCCTGGAAACGCACGACGCCCTTGGCGTGGTCCGTCAGCCAGTCGACGATCTTGCCCTTGCCTTCATCACCCCATTGAGTACCCACGACGACGACGTTGCGCCCGGGAGTCACATTCACTGCGCTGGCAGACATGTTGATTCGTTAGCTGGTTAAAAACGTATTCTACCTATGTTCGCCGCCGGTTCCGAATTTTTCCGTTTCACTTCAACGATGTGGAACTCCAAAGAACCGCCGGCGCCCGTATCCGCCCCCGTATCAGCGGGGCTCGACCACCCATGCGCCGCCCTGTTCGACGAGCGCGCGGTCGCAGGCGAACTCGTCGAGCACATGATCGTGCCCCGGCAGCGCCTGGATCACCACTTCGCCTGCGTCGCGCAACGCGGCCACCGCCGCGCGCAGCGCATCGTCCTGCTTCCACGGCGCGAGAATCGCCGTGCCGCGGGCCTCGACCGGGGAAATCCGCGCGACTTCGCGCAGATCGAGCGAGAACCCGGTTGCCGGGCGCGCCCGGCCGTAGGCCTGGCCGACGTGGTCGTAACGGCCGCCGCGCGCGACCGCGTTCGGCACGCCGTCCACGTATGCGGAGAACATCGGGCCGCTGTGGTAGGCATAGCCGCGCAGGTCGGCGAGATCGATCGTCACCTCGGCGCCCGCGACCTGCGCCGCGAGGCTCGCGAGATCGTCGAGCGCGCGCGTGATTTCGGGCAGGGCCGGCAGCAGCCGGCGCGCATCGTCGAGCACCGACGCATCGCCGTACAGCCGCGGCAGCACGCGCAGCGCGGCGCGCGTGTCGGGGCTCAGGCTCTCGGTCAGTTCGTTCAGCAGCGGCACGTCCTTGGCCGCGAGCGCGTCGTAGAGCGCCTCGCCGCGCGCGGCGGCGGCGGCGTCCCGCGAGAACAGCGCACCGAGCACGCCGGCGTGGCACAGATCGAGGCGGACGTTCGCGAGACCCGCGAGCCGCAGCGCGTCGAGCATCAGCTGCTGGACCTCGTGATCGGCCTCGAGGCCCGCGTGGCCGTACAGTTCCGCGCCGATCTGGATCTGCTCGCGGGTCGCGTGCAGGCCGCGCGGACGCGTGTGCAGCACGTTGCCCGCATAGCACAGGCGGGTCACGCCCTGACGGTTCAGCAGATGCGCGTCGATCCGCGCGACCTGCGGCGTGATGTCCGCGCGCAGCCCGAGCGTGCGACCGGACAACTGGTCGACGAGCTTGAAGGTGCGCAGGCGCAGATCGTTGCCGCCGCTCGTGAGCAGCGACTCGAGATATTCGAGCAGCGGCGGCATCACCATCTCGTAGCCATAGGCCCGGAAGCGGTCGAGCAGCCTGCGGCGCAGCTCCTCGATCTTGCGCGCTTCCGACGGCAGTACGTCGGCGATATTCTCGGGAAGTAACCAGGTCGACATCGTTGCGATCCTACGATGGAAAAGACGGCGCGGCAGCGCGCCTCGGATTGAATCAGGTCTGGACGACAGGCCGCAGCGGCCCGCGAATGCGCAGACGAATGCTCAGGTCGCGAGCAGCAGCAGCACGAGCCCGAGCATGATGGCGATCAGGCCGCCGATCCGGATGTGATGCGGGGGCCGCTCCGCTATTCTACGAAACGTATCGCGCCACGCGACCGGGAAAACGAACGGAAAGATCCCTTCGATAATCAGCATCAGCGCGAGCGCGAGCAATAGTGTGCCGGCGAGATCCATGCGATCGACAGCGCCGCACGATGCGGCGCCCCTTGTACGTCAATGTTTGCGGGGAGCGGGCGCCGGCGTGGGCGCGCCGCCCGTCGGGCTGCGCATGAAGCGGAAGAACTCGCTGTCGGGGTCGACGACGATGATGTCGTTCGGCTTGAAGCTGTTCCGGTACGCCTGCAGGCTCGCGTAGAACTGGTAGAAGTTCGGGTCGCGGCCGAACGCATCGGCGGCGATGGCGGCCGCTTTCGCATCGCCCTCGCCCTTGATCGTCTGCGCCGAGCGGTATGCATTCGCCAGGACCGCCTGTTGCTCGCGTCCCGCGTCCGCCTTGATCTGCTCGGCCTGCGCAGCGCCTTCCGCGCGCACGCGGTCGGCAAGCTGCTGCTGGGCCGCCGCCATCCGCTGATAAGCGGCGTCGGCCTGCGCGGCGGGCAGGTCGACGCGGGTCAGCCGCACGTCGACGACCTCGACGCCATAGCGCGACGCCTCCGTGCGCAATGCCGCCTTCACCTCGTCGGCGATCGCGCGCTGGCCCGCAATCGCATCGTCGAGCCCGCGCTGGGCGAGCGCGCCGCCCAGCGCGCCCTTCAGCGCGGCGGCAAGCCGGTCCGCGGCGTCGCGCGGCGCGCCGCCCGTTTCGCCGTAGTACTTGAGCGCATCGGCGATCCGGTACTTGACGACCGGGCTCACGAGCACTTCCTGCTGGCTTGAGGTCGGGTAGCTCTGCGGATCGCCCGCGTCAAGCGTCTGGATCCGGATGTCGATGGCCGTCGCCATTTGCAGCGGAGGCGGCAGCTTCACGTGCAGGCCGGGGCCGACGAGCGACGGCGCGGCGCCGTCACGCGCCGACAACACGACCGCATGACGCGGATCGACGACGAACACCGTCGACGATGCAATGAACGCCACGACCACGATGGCGACGACGAGCGCAATGATTCGATTCATGAGTAGCGCTCCTGGTTACTGCAGATCGTCTTCGCGCATGCGGCTGCGAAACGCCTCGCGCGAACGCAGCGCATCCGCGCCGCCGGCCTGGCTCGCGGCCGATGTCGCTGCGGCCGGCGCCGCGGCGGCCGAGGCCGGCGCCACGGCCACCGCGCCGCTCGCCGGTGCGACTGCCCCGCCCGTTACCGCGCCCGCGGGCGCCACCGTGTCGCCGGCGCGCTGCCGGCCCTGCTCGACGATCTTGTCGAGCGGCAGGTACAGCATGCTGTTGCCCGACTTGTTGCCGACATAGACCTTGGTCGTGTTCGCGTAGATTTCTTGCATCGTCTCGAGATACATGCGCTCGCGAATCACCGCGGGCGCCTTCGAATATTGCGCGTAGACCTGCTTGAAGCGTTCCGCGTCGCCTTCCGCCTGCGCGACCACGCGATCCGCGTAAGCCTTCGCCTCGTCCGTCATCTTCGCGGCGTCGCCCTGCGCGCGCGGCAGCAGCTCGCCCGCGTAGGCCTGCGCGGCCTGTTTGGCCGCCAGGGCCTCGTCGCGCGCCTTCCCCACCGAGTCGACGGCCGTCTGCACCTGTTCGGGCGGCTGGATGCTCTGCACCGTCACGCCGGTCACGACAAGCCCGGTCTGGTCGCGATCGAGATCGCGCTGGATCGCCTGGCTGAGCTGCTCGCGCAACGCATCGCGGTCCTGGTTCAGCACGTCGTCGGCGCTGCGCGCGCCGACGAACTCGCGGATCGCCGCCTGCGCGGCCTGCGCCACGCTGCGCTCGGGGTCGACGGTACGGAACAGATAGTCGGTCGCCGAACGGATCCGATACTGGACCGCGAAGCGCACGTCGAGAATATCGGCCTCGCGGGTCAGCATCGACGCGTCCTTGACGTTCGCGAGCCGCACCACGTTGTTGCGGCCGACCTCGATCGAACGCGCCTGCGCGGTGTCGACGATCTCGTGCGACTCGAACGGATACGGCATCCGCCAATGCACGCCCTGGTCCACCGTGCCCTTGAGGCGGCCGAACTGCAGCACGACGCCCGTCTGCCCGTCGGGCACGATGAAGGTGCCGCTGCCCGCATAGATCGCGATCAGCACGCCGGCGAGGATGCCGACGCCGCGTCGCGCGGCCTGGCCGTTGTCCGGACGCAGGCCGCCGCCGCCCTTGCCGCCGAACAGGCCGCTCAGGCGGCGGTTGAAGTTCCGCCACATTTCGTCGAGGTCGGGTGGGCCGTCGCCGTCGCGGCCTTCCGGGCGCTTCGGTTGATTGGCGCGAGGCTTGTCGCCGTTGCCGTCGCCACGCCCCCAACGGGGATCGTTGATCGACAACAGGGCGCGCATCCGCAGCCAGGTACTCCGCTCGTTGTAATCGTTCACCTGTGTTTTGTTCACCAGATTGGGCGCCGGTTTACCGGACTGGCCGGTTAGCGCCCGTGTTCGGAAACCGTGTGGTCTTCGTGTGGTTCTGCCGGCAGGCCGTCGAACGGCTCGGCGCCGGAAAGATGTTCCGCGGCAGCGATTTCGGCGATGGCGGCGCGCAGCGCGTCCAGGCCCTGGCCCGTGCGCGCGCTCAAAAAGACGCGCGAAATATTACCATACTCATCCCGCTCGACCGCCTCGCTGCGGGCCGCCAGCTCGGGAACGGCGTCGATCTTGTTGAACACCAGCACCTGCCGGATCGAATCCGCCCCGATTTCACGCAGCACGTCGTTGACCTGCTCGATCTGCTCGAGCCGCACCGCGCTCGACGCATCGACCACATGCAGCAGCAGATCCGCATGAATCGTCTCCTCGAGGGTCGCGCGGAACGCCGCGACCAACTGGTGCGGCAATTCGCGGATGAAGCCGACCGTGTCGGACACGACGATCTGACCGACGTCGTCGCCGAGGTAGACGCGCCGCGAGGTGGTGTCGAGCGTCGCGAACAACTGATCCGCCGCATACGCCTGCGCCTTCGTCAGCGCATTGAACAGCGTCGACTTGCCCGCGTTCGTATAGCCGACGAGCGACACCGACATGATGCGGTTGCGCGCGCGCTGACGACGCTGCGTGCCGTGCTGGCGACGCAGCTTCTCGAGCCGCGACTTGAGCATCTTGATGCGATCGCCGATCAACCGGCGGTCGGTTTCGAGCTGGGTTTCGCCGGGGCCGCGCAAGCCGATCCCGCCTTTTTGACGCTCGAGGTGGGTCCAGGCGCGGATCAGGCGGGTGGACAGATACTGCAGCTGCGCGAGTTCGACCTGCAGCTTGCCTTCATGGCTGCGCGCGCGCTGCGCGAAGATATCGAGGATGAGGCTCGTGCGATCGATCACGCGCCGGTCCAGCAGGCGCTCGAGATTGCGCTGCTGCGCGGGGGCGAGCGCATGATTGAAGATCACGACCTCGACGTCCTGCGCCTCGCAGGCGAGCCGCAATTCGTCGGCCTTGCCGCTGCCGAGGAACAGCGCGGCATCGGGACTCGCTCGGCGACCGGTCAGGGTAACGGTGGGATGGGCGCCCGCGCTGGTGGCGAGCAGGCTGAGTTCTTCGAGACTGGCTTCGAAATCGGTCTTGCCGAAATCGATGCCGACTAACGCTGCGTTGATCAAATTGTCGGATGTCAAGATTGGGCGGCTGGCATGTAACGCCGACGGCGACCGGACGCCAGCCGCGGCATGGGGTTAGGACGAGGCTTCCGCGTCCGGGTGGAAATTCACCGGGCGGGCCGGCACGACCGTCGAGATGGCGTGCTTGTAGACCATTTGGGTCACGGTGTTACGGAGCAACACGACGTACTGGTCGAACGATTCGATGTTCCCTTGAAGCTTGATGCCGTTGACCAGGTAGATCGAAACCGGCACGTGCTCTTTGCGCAGTGCGTTCAGAAACGGGTCTTGTAACAATTGCCCTTTGTTGCTCATGGCGTACTCCATCTTTTTTTGCAGGTTGATCTAGATTGACGACGAAGAAAAAGAGATCCACCGTCAATCGCTACACTATAGCCGATTTTGCCCTTCGCACCCGGCTCCGGCCGTTCGGCCGAGCCCTTGCCGGACGGGCCGTTCAGTCCTTGTCCGCGTACGGGTTGTGCGACGAGCGAAACTCTATTCGCAATGGAGTCCCTGTCAGCGAGAAAGTTTCTCGGAACCGGTTTTCGAGGTAGCGCTTGTAAGTTTCGGTAACGGCATCGAGCGCGTTGCCGTGGATCACGATGAGCGGCGGGTTCTGTCCGCCCTGGTGCGCGTAGCGCAGCTTCGGCCGCACCGGGCCGCGACGGCGCGGCTGCTGGAACTCCACCGCCTCGATCAGCGCGCGCGTGAGCTTCGGCGTCGGCAGCTTGGCCATCGCCGCCGCGTACGCGTCGTCCACCGAACGCAGCAGCGCGCCGATGCCGGTCTTCTCCGCCGCCGAGATGAAATGGAACTTCGCGAACTCGAGGAACTTGAGCTTGCGCGTGAGATCGGCCTTGGTGCGTTCGCGCGTGTGCGCGTCGAGCCCGTCCCACTTGTTCACGCCGACCACCAGCGCACGGCCCTGCTCGACCACGAAGCCCGCGATGTGCGCGTCCTGGTCCGAGATGTCCTGGCGCGCATCGAGCAGCAGAATCACCACGTTCGCGTCGGAGATCGACTGCAGCGTCTTCACCACCGAGAATTTCTCGATCGCCTCGAACACCTTGCCGCGCCGGCGCAGGCCCGCCGTGTCGATCAGCGTGTACGGCTTGCCGTTGCGCTCGAAGTCGACGTAGATCGAATCGCGCGTCGTGCCGGGCATGTCGAACGCGATCACGCGGTCCTCGCCGATCAGCGTATTGACGAGCGTCGACTTGCCGACGTTCGGACGGCCGACGATCGCGATCTTGACGCCGCGCGTCGCGGCCTCGTCCTCGCCTTCCTCGGGCTGGCCCGCGTAGGCCACCTCGAGCGCCTCGTTGATCATGTCGTTCACGCCGTCGCCGTGCGCGGCCGAGATCGCGCGCGGATCGCCGAGCCCCAGCTCATAGAAATCCGACGCGACCGCCGTGTACTTCATCCCCTCGGCCTTGTTGACGACGAGGAAGATCGGCCGGCCGGTCTTGCGCAGATAGTCGGCGATCGACTTGTCCTGCGGCGCGAGCCCGTTGCGGCCGTCGACGATGAACACCACCACGTCGGCCTCCTCGACGGCCTGGCGCGTCTGGCGCGCCATCTCGTGCAGGATGCCGTCCTTCGCGACCGGCTCGAAGCCGCCCGTGTCGACGACCAGGTACGGACGCTCGCCGACCCGCCCCTCGCCGTAGTGGCGATCGCGCGTGAGGCCGGGAAGATCGGCGACCAGCGCATCGCGCGAGCGCGTGAGCCGGTTGAACAGCGTGGATTTCCCCACATTGGGGCGCCCAACGAGGGCAATGACCGGTTTCATCTGATGTCGTCTTCGGTGAAACGCAGCGGAGGGAGGCCTGCTCCGGCAGGCGACTGCGTTTAATGAAAATTAGCACGAAATTCGCGCCGCTCCCGAAGGACGGCGCCGCGGCGCGCAATCCGGCGCCGCCTGTTCTGGCACTACTCTATGGCGATGGGCGGCGGACCGGACGCGTAGCCGGGCGGCCGGCCGCCGTCGTTCGCCTGCGAAAAAACAACGCGCGGCCCGCACCAGGCGGAGCCGCGCGGATACCGCGAGCCGGACTTAACGCGGGCGGAAGCCGTAGATCCCGCCGTCCTGCGTTTGCACGACGAGCGTATTGCCGGCCAACACCGGCGCGGCGGTGATCGCGCTGCCGTCGGTCTTCATCCGGGCGATGAACGACCCGTCGTCGCGCGACAGGAAGTGCACGAAGCCCTGGTAGTCGCCGAGCACCACCGCGCGGCCGAGCAGGTACGGCACGCCGACGTCGCGGCTCTTCAGCTTGTCGTTGCGCCACAGCTGGTTGCCCGTCGCCGCGTCGTACGCGGTCACGACCGACCAGTCGTCGCCGCCCGCCACCACCGTTTCATCCTGCGCGATGCCGCTGCGGCTCGAGAACGCCTTCTCCCACACAGCATGCCCCGAGTTCGCGTCGAAACAGCCCAGCTGGCCCTGGAACGTGACGGCGCAGGT
This sequence comes from Burkholderia sp. GW821-FHT14F03, assembly GCF_058803765.1. NCBI lineage: Bacteria > Pseudomonadati > Pseudomonadota > Betaproteobacteria > Burkholderiales > Burkholderiaceae > Burkholderia > Burkholderia sp. GW821-FHT14F03. The sequence continues at coordinate 49,761 of NZ_JBXAPG010000007.1, read as the reverse complement.
CTCGGCGCCGACCAGCGTCGGCGGGCCGCTGACGTCGTTGATCCGCTCGACCTCGGTCACCCCCTTCGGGAACGACACGGGCGTCTGCCAGAACGGGTCGCCCGTCTTCAGGTCGATCGCCACCAGCCCGCCGCCCGGGAAGCCGGCCAGCACGGCCGCGTCGCCCGCGAAGGTCATGCCGGCCGAGACGCGCAGGTTCAGCGGCACCGCGCGGTTGCGGTAGACCCACTTCTGCTCGCCCGTGTCGGCGGAGAACGCGATCACCTGGCCGTCGATCGTGCGCACGATCACGAGGCCGTTGCCGACGAGCGGCGGCGAGAAGACCTCGCCCTGCACCGTGGTCTTCCACAGCAGCTTGCCGTCGGGCCCGAGCACGAACAGGCCGCCCTTGAGCGCGCCGACCGCGGTCAGCTTGCCGTCGCTGCCGACGCCGGCCGACAGATCCGAGCCGACCTTGGTGCGCCAGACTTCCTGGCCGGTCTTCGCATCGATCTTCTCGACCGCGCCGTTCGCGCCCGCGACGTACACCGCGTCGCCGACAGCCACGGGCGAGAACGCATAGCGGCCGCCCTTGGGCACGCTTGCCTTCCACACCTGCTGAACGTCGAGCACGGGTTTGATCTCGGTGAGCGGCGTCGGCACGCGGCGCGCGTCCTTCGTTGACGAGCAGGCCGCCAGAACCAGGACGGCCGCCGCGCAGGCAGCGGGTGCAGCGTAACGTTTCAGCAAATTCATCGGTGAGCGAAGCAAAGAGTTAGGTTGTGGTACGGAGCGTGGGCATTCAGCCGCCGAGCGCGTCCAGCTTGAATTGCACCAGCTGGCGCGCGGAGCTGTCGTCCTTCGGCAGCGCGTCGAGCGCGAGCTTGTATGCGGCGCGCGCGTCGTCGGTCTTGCCCTGCGCGGCCAGCAGGTCGCCGCGGCGGTCCGCGACGAGCCCCTTGAAACCGTCGGACGACGCCCCGGACAGCAGCGCGAGCCCTGCGTCGTAGGCCTTTTCGTCGAGCAGGAGCGTGGCGAGACGAAGCTTCGCGACCTGCTTGTACTCGTCGTCCTTCGCGTGATCGACCGCCCATTGCAGTTGCGCCTTCGCGCCCGCCAGATCGCCCGCCGCATACAGCGACTTCGCGGCCGCGAGCGCCGTCATCTGCGCGTAAGCCGTGCCGCCGAACTTGTCTTCCATGTCGGACGCGACCCGCGCCACCTTGGTCTTGTCGTTCGCCGCGACGGCTTGCTGCATCTGCTCGTACAGCACCGACGCCTCGGCCGCCTGACGGCGCTGCCAGTAGTTCCAGCCGTTCCAGCCGGCCGCGACGACGAGGGCTGCAATCGCAATCCAGGTCGTCAGGTTGCCCCAGCGGGCCCACCAGGCTTTTACGCTTTCAATCGATTCTTGTTCGTCGTGGTAACTCATCGCTCAGCGATTCCTTCCTGTACACGCTTTTTTATTGACGGACGCGCCGCGATCAATCGTCGCCGTCTTCGGCGGTTGCAACCATCGCATTGATTAGAAATTCGGTCAAGCCTTCGACCGGAACGGTGTGCTGAACGTTCTTCTCGCCCTCGGCTCCCGCGCCGCGCAACGCCTTCACGCCCGCCGTGCCGTTCGCGACCTCATCCTCGCCGAAGATCACGGCGTAGGCCGCGCCGCTCGCGTCCGCGCGCTTCATCTGCGACTTGAAGCTTGCGCCCGCGCCGTCCGCGCTGCAATGGAAGATCACGTCGAGACCCGTGTCGCGCAGCCGCTCGGCGAGAATGAACGCCTGTTCGCGCGCCACCTCGCCCTGGTGCACCACGTACACGTCGACCCCGTCCTGTTCCGGCACGAGCTTGTCTTCCTTCAGCAACTCGAGGATCCGCTCGATGCCCATGGCCCAGCCGCACGCAGCCGTCGGCTTGCCGCCCAGCTGCTCGATCAGCGGATCGTAGCGGCCGCCCGCCGCCACCGTGCCCTGCGCGCCGAGCTTGTCGGTCACCCATTCGAACACGGTCAGGTTGTAGTAGTCGAGGCCGCGCACGAGACGCGGATTGACCGTGAACGGGATGTTGTTCGCCTTGAGCAGGCGCTGCAGCCCGTCGAAATGCGAGCGCGACGCCTCGCCGAGGAAGTCGATCAGCTTCGGCGCGTTCTGCACGACGTCCTGCAGCGCGGGGTTCTTCGTGTCGAGCACGCGCAGCGGGTTCGTATACAGGCGGCGCTTCGCGTCCTCGTCGAGCTGCTCCGCGTGCTGCTCGAGGTACTTGATCAGCTCGACGCGGTGCGCGGCGCGCTCCTCGGCGAGCCCGAGCGAATTGAGTTCGAGGCGGATGCCGGTCAGCCCGAGGTCGTCCCACAGGCGCTGGCACATCATGATGATTTCCGCGTCCGCGTCCGGCCCCGCGAAGCCGAGCGCCTCGACGCCGACCTGGTGGAACTGGCGATAGCGGCCGCGCTGCGGACGCTCGTGACGGAACATCGGACCGACGTACCACAGGCGCTTCGGGCCGTCGTACAGCAGGTTGTGCTCGATCGCCGCGCGCACCACGGCCGCGGTGTTCTCCGGACGCAGCGTGAGATGCTCGCCGTTCAGCGCGTCGGTGAAGCTGTACATCTCCTTCTCGACGATGTCGGTCACCTCGCCGATGCCGCGCGTGAACAACTGCGTATGCTCGACGATCGGCGTGCGGATGTTCTGATAGCCGTACGCGCGCAGCAGCGACTTGACGGTCGATTCGAAGAACTCCCACAGCCCGGCATCCTGCGGCAGGATGTCGTTCATGCCCTTGACGCCGGACAGCTTCTCGATCTTTCGCTTTTGTTCTGTCATCTGTATTCGGTTGACGTTTAATTCGCGGCCGCAGCGCGGCCATAGTTACGCTCGACGTAATCGCTGACGATCTGCTGGAATTCTTCCGCGATGCGTTCGCCGCGCAGCGTCTTCACCTTTTCGCCGTCGATGAACACCGGCGCTGCCGGGTTCTCGCCGGAGCCCGGCAGGCTGATGCCGATGTTCGCGTGCTTCGATTCGCCCGGCCCGTTGACGATGCAGCCCATCACCGCGACGTTCATTTTCTCGACGCCCGGGTAGGTCTTGCGCCAGACCGGCATCTGCTCGCGCAGGTAGGTCTGGATGTCCATCGCCAGTTCCTGGAACAGCGTGCTCGTGGTGCGGCCGCAGCCCGGGCATGCGATCACCATCGGCGCGAACGCGCGCAGGCCCATGGTCTGCAGGATCTCCTGGCCGACCACGACCTCGCCCGTGCGCGGCGCGCCCGGCTCCGGCGTCAGCGAGATGCGGATCGTGTCGCCGATGCCTTCCTGCAGCAGCACGCCCAGCGCCGCCGTCGACGCGACGATGCCCTTCGAGCCCATCCCGGCTTCGGTCAGGCCCAGGTGCAGCGCGAATCCGCAGCGACGCGACAGCTCGCGATACACCGCGATCAGGTCCTGCACGCCGCTGACCTTGCACGACAGCACGATCCGGTCGCGCCCGAGGCCCAGCTCGACCGCCCGCTCGGCGGAGCCGATCGCCGACTGGATCAGCGCCTCGTACATCACGCTCTGGGCTTCCCACGGCACCGCGCGCGCGGCGTTCTCATCCATCATGCGGGCGAGCAGATCCTGGTCGAGGCTGCCCCAGTTCACGCCGATCCGCACCGGCTTGTCGTACTTGGCCGCGAACTCGATCATCTGCGCGAACTGCGTGTCGCGCTTCGCGCCCTGGCCGACGTTGCCCGGATTGATCCGGTACTTCGACAGCGATTCCGCGCAACCGGGGTGGTCGCGCAGCAGCAGATGGCCGTTGTAATGGAAGTCGCCGACGAGCGGCACCATGACGCCCATGCGGTCGAGCTGCTCGCGAATCGCGGGCACGGCGGCGGCGGCGGCCGGCGTGTCCACCGTGATCCGCACCAGTTCGGAGCCGGCGTTCGCGAGTTCCTTGATCTGGATGGCCGTACCGATCGCGTCCGCGGTATCGGTATTCGTCATCGACTGCACGCGCACCGGCGCGGCGCCGCCGATCGTCACGAGCTGCCCGCCCCAACGGACATCCACCGCGTGCGACACGCGCCGCGGCGCGTGGCCGCCGAACACCGGCTCGGTTGAACAAATCTGACTGTTGCGGGGGGATTGAGCTTCGGATTGCATCGATAGATCCATTTACGCCGGATGCGCCGCCTGCCCGGCGACGCGCGAATTGAAAAAGCGCCGTGCCCGGTCAGCCACGGCGCTTACCGTCAGGGCAACGTGAACCGCGCGACGTTGCCCCGAGCCGTCGAATATTTTGCCGGATCGACGGGTTTTCCGTCGACCGTTATCGCGTCGAGCCCGGCCTTGTTGCCGATCGTGACCTTGAGCGGCGCATCGCCCGAGACCTGTTTGCTCTCGCCCGCGCGCACCAGCGCGGAGAAGACTTCCTTGCCGTTCTTGTCGCGCACGCTGAACCAGCAATCCTGCGTGACCTTCAGTTCGACGAGCGACTGGCCCGCGGCGGCGACCACCGCGCTCGCCGCATCGCTCGCGCCCGTCGTGCCGGCGACCACCACCGGCGCCGGCGCGGAAGCGGCGGGCGCGGCGGAAGCCGGCGCCACTGCGACGGGCGGCGCGGCCGGCGCGCTGACCGAAGCGTCGGTCGCGGCGGGCGTCGACCCGGCCGCATCGGAACCGGCAGCCTGCGGCTCGCTCGCGATCGGCCCGCCCGCCACCGGGCTCGCCTCGGGCGCGCTCGCCTCCGGCTGCGCCTGCACCGCGGACGCGCTTTCCGCGCCGCCCGAGGACTTGAAGCGCGCGAGCCAGTTCGACGAATCGCCGCCCGTATGCCACATCGCCGCCGCGACCACCGCGATCACGGCCGCCGCCACGGCCCACAGCCACGAACGATGGCGCGACGAGCCGCCCAGCGGAATCGACACCCGGCCGCGCGGCAGATCCGTGCCCGCCGACGCGGGCATCGACAGATCGACCTCGGGCGCGCCGCGCTCGCGACGCAGCACCTGCGCGAACGGCTCCGGATCGACGCCGAGCATCTTCGCGTAGCTGCGCACCACGCCGACCGCGAACGCCGTGCCCGGCAGATGGCTGATGTCGCCCGACTCGAGTGCGCGGAGCTTCGGAGGCGCGACCTTGAGCCGCGCCGACACGTCGCCGACCGACCAGCCCTTCGCTTCCCGAAGCTGCGCCAGCCGGGCGCCGACCGCCGCCAGCGATTCCATGCCCGCCGGCGCCGGTTGCGGCCCGGCATTCGTCTGTGCGCCCTGTGACGGCTGCGGCTCGCTCATCCTAATCCTCGCGTCGATTCTTCTTCAGTTGCGCGTTCGCGCCGGCGTGGCCGGCCAGAAGGCGCAATATCGTTGTCACACAATGCACGGCGCAATCATGCGCCGCATCCGATCGCTGTTCGCGTATTGACTGCTGAGATCCGGGCATCCCCGTCAAACCGCCCGGACCTCGATGATTTTTCCTGCGCCGGTCCGCTCGGCAAGACGCGTGCGATCCTTGACCGCCCCTGCCAGCTGACCGCATGCGGCGTCGATATCGTCGCCGCGGGTCTTGCGTACCGTCGTCACCACGCCCGCATCGATCAGAATCTGCGCGAAGCGCTTGATCTGTTCGTTCTTCGAGCGCAGGAGGCCCGATTCGGGAAACGGATTGAACGGTATCAGATTGAACTTGCACGGCACGTCGCGCGTGAGCGCGAGCAGCTCGCGGGCATGCGCCTCGGTGTCGTTGACGCCGTCGAGCATGCAGTATTCGAAGGTGATGAAATCGCGCGGCGCGACTTTCAGATAGCGCTGGCACGCGGCCATCAGTTCGCGCAGCGGATGCTTGCGGTTGAGCGGCACGAGTTCGTCGCGCAGCGCATCATTCGGCGCGTGCAGCGACACCGCGAGCGCGACCGGCAGCTCGGCGCCGAGCCGGTCCATCATCGGCACCACGCCCGAGGTCGACAGCGTGACGCGCCGGCGCGACAGGCCGTACGCATTGTCGTCAAGCATCAGCCGCATGGCCGGTACGACCGCCGTGTAATTGAGCAGCGGCTCGCCCATGCCCATCATGACGACATTCGTGATCACCCGTTCGGCCTTGCCGTTCGGGCCCGGCGCGCGCCCGAGCGACGCCCGCAGCGCGAATTCGGCCATCCGCAACTGGCCGATGATCTCGGCCGTCGACAGATTGCGGGAAAAGCCCTGCTTGCCGGTGGAACAGAAACGGCAGTTGACCGCGCACCCCGCCTGCGAGGACACGCACAGCGTGCCGCGCGTTTCCTCGGGGATGTAGACCGTCTCGACCGCATTGCCGTTGCCGACGTCGATCAGCCACTTGCGCGTGCCGTCGGTGGACACGTGGTCGCTGGCGATGTCCGGCATGCGGATCTCGGCGCGGCCCTTGAGCTTTTCGCGCAAGGACTTCGCGAGATCGGTCATGCCGTCGAAATCGGCGGCATTGTATTGATGGATCCAGCGCTGCAGCTGCTTGGCCCGAAACGGCTTCTCGCCGAGGCTGCCGCAGTACGCGACCAGCCCCTCGGCGTCGAAGTCGAGAAGATTGACGGAAGATTCACTCGCCATGATGCCCTGCCTTGCCGCTGCGCCGGATCCAGCCACTCGCTTAACGCGAGTAGACGTTCATTTCCGGGAAGAAGAATGCGATCTCGCCGCGCGCCGTTTCAGCGGCGTCCGAGCCGTGCACTGCGTTCGCGTCGATGCTGTCCGCGAAGTCGGCGCGGATCGTGCCCTTTTCCGCCTTCTTCGGGTCCGTCGCGCCCATCAGGTCGCGGTTCTTCAGAATCGCGCCTTCACCTTCCAGGACCTGGATCATCACCGGGCCGGAGACCATGAAATCGACGAGGTCCTTGAAGAACGGACGCTCTGCGTGCACCGCGTAGAACTTCTCCGCTTCGCCGCGCGACAGATGCGCCATGCGCGCTGCGATGACCTTCAGGCCAGCGCCTTCGAAACGGCTGTAGATCTGACCGATCACGTTCTTTGCCACCGCGTCCGGCTTGATGATCGACAGGGTGCGTTCGATTGCCATAAAAACTCCAAGAAATTAAGAGGTTACGTTTTCAAATGAATCCGCTATTGTAACACGATCCCGTGTATCATTGCGATTGAACCCTTACACAGATGAAAGGTTCCAAAAACATCGGTTTTGACGCCCAAGCCATTGAAACCTAAGGCCTCGAAACCTATCTTAGGAGTAGCAGCATCGCGGATTGCTGCAGCGCACACAGCGCCCGGAAGTCCGCGCTTCAAACGTTTTCACGTTCAATGTTAGGAGAAAGCATGAACGACTATCCGTACAACTTCGGCCGCGGCGGCGCCGTCGGCACGGCCGAAACCCGCAACCGCGTGCTGCGCAACACCTACTGGCTGCTCGCCCTGTCGATGGTGCCGACCGTGCTGGGCGCGTGGGTCGGCGTCGCCACCGGCTTCTCGCTGTTCGCGGCCACGAGCCCGGCCATGAGCCTGCTCGCGTTCTTCGCGATCGCGTTCGGCTTCATGTTCGCGATCGAGCGCACCAAGAACAGCAGCGCCGGCGTATTCGTGCTGCTCGGCTTCACGTTCTTCATGGGCCTGATGCTGTCGCGCCTGCTGAGCTTCATCCTCGGCTTCTCGAACGGCCCGTCGCTGATCATGCTTGCCTTCGGCGGCACCGGCATCATCTTCGCCGCGATGGCGACGATCGCCACCGTCAGCAAGCGCGATTTCTCGGGGCTCGGCAAGTGGCTGTTCATGGGCGTGATCGTGCTGCTGCTCGCCATGGCCGCCAACATGTTCCTGCAACTGCCGGCGTTGATGCTCACGGTCTCGGTGCTCGCGATCGTGATCTTCTCCGCTTACATGCTGTTCGACGTGCAGCGCGTCGTGAACGGCGGCGAGACCAACTACATCACGGCCACGCTCGCGATCTACCTCGATCTGTACAACGTGTTCACGAACCTGCTGGCGCTGCTCGGCATCTTCGGCGGCAACCGCAACTGATTGCGCCGCGCGCGACAGAAAAAACCGGCCCTCGGGCCGGTTTTTTTTCGTCCGCGCGATGCCGCGCGGCGCGTCAGTCCCGCTCGAACACCGCGATCGATTCGACGTGCGAGGTATTCGGGAACATGTTGACCACGCCCGCGCCGCGCATCCGGTAGCCCGCCTCGTGCACGAGCAGGCCCGCGTCGCGCGCGAGCGTCGCCGGATTGCACGACACGTAGACGATCCGCTTCGGCAACGGCCCCACGCCGCTCTGCGCGATTTCCGCGAGCGCCTTGGAGACCGCGAGCGCCCCTTCGCGCGGCGGATCGACCAGGAATTTGTCGAACGCACCGAGCGCGCGCAGATCGTCGGCGCTCACCTCGAACAGGTTGCGACACGCAAACGACGTATGACCGTCGACACCGTTCTCGCGCGCATTCGCGAGCGCGCGCGTGGTGAGCGCCTCGCTGCCCTCGATTCCCACCACCTCGCGCGCGCGCCGCGCGAGCGGCAGCGTGAAGTTGCCGATCCCGCAGAACAGGTCGAGCACGCGATCGTCGCGGCGCGGCGCGAGCAGGCGCAACGCGCGCCCGACCAGCACGCGGTTGATCTGATGATTGACCTGAGTGAAATCGGTCGGCTTGAACGGCATGCGGATATTGAATTCCGGCAACGTGTAGTCGAGCTGCGCGTCGAGCGGATAGAACGGCACGACCGTATCCGGGCCCTTCGGCTGCAGCCAGAACTGAACGCCGTGCGCGTCCGCGAACGCGCGCAGCAGCGCTTCGTCGTCCGCATTGATCGGCTCGAGCACGCGCAGCACCAGCGCCGTGACCGTCGACCCCACCGCCAGCTCGATCTGCGGCATCCGATCGCGGATCGACAGGCCCTCGACGAGCCGGCGCAGCGGCACAAGCAGCGCGGACACGTGCGGCGGCAACACCTCGCAACTCGTCATGTCGGCCACGTAGCTGCTCTTCTTCTCATGAAAGCCGACCAGCACGCCGCCCTTCTTGACCACGTTGCGCACGGTCAACCGCGCGCGGTAGCGATAGCCCCACGACGGCCCGTGGATCGGCGCGAAGATCGTCTCCGCGCGCAGCTTCGCGAGATGCCACAGATTGTCCTCGAGCACCCGCTGCTTGATCGCGACCTGCGCGCGCATTTCGAGGTGCTGCATCGAGCAGCCGCCGCACGTGCCGAAGAACGCGCACTTCGGCGTCGTGCGCATCACGCTCGGGCGCAGAATATCGACGACCTGTGCCTGCTCGTAGCTCGGCTTGCGGCGGTAGCTCGCGTACGTCACGCGCTCGCCGGGCAGCGCGCCCTCGACGAAAATCACCTTGCCCGGCTCGCCGTCCTCGTTGACGACGCGGCCGACGCCGCGGGCATCCATGTCGAGGGAGTCGATCTCGAGAATCGGGGCGCCAACAGGCGAGGCGGACGCGCGCTTCGCGTCGCGCGCAGACGGGGGGACGGCTTCAGTCACCAGCTTTTCCTGACGAACGTTTGTGGGAAGGCGAGATTGTAGACGAATGACCGCACTCGAACGGAGATTCACCGATGCGACGAATCAATTGGAATATCCCATGGAGCCGGCACGCGCACGGCGACGCGGATCGCGCGGCTGCCGATTTCGGCATCCTGTGCGCGCGGAAGCTGACGCGCGGCGTCCAGGCGCTGCCGGGCCGGCCATCGCCGCCTCAGCAGATGGAACGCGCCGCGCTGCTGCCCGGCTATGCGGCGACGACGCGATCGCGGTCGATCGTCCGCCATCTCAGTCAGACGAACAGGACAGCGCCGTTCTTTCGGCAACGCGCTCGTCACCGCGCGTCCGCCACGCCCCGCCCTGGCCCGCCCGCAGCGATACCGCGCAGCGCGCTCGTACCGGCGCCACACGGCGATTGCGCATGCTGTGCGTGGTGGTCATGCATCTGACGTGTACATCACGCCCGACGACTCGCACCGATCAAGACGCTGCGTACACTGCATCGCGAGGCAGCCCCACCCGGCGCTCTCGAAACCGTTTCCAATCCGCTCGCGCCATCCCTGCGCGGCGCGTCAACAGCCCCTGGAACAGCGGCGCCCTCTCCGCAAGCGAGCGCCCGTTCGATGACGCACCCGCAGTCGCTACACGGGCGCACGCCGCCGACGACAGAGAGTTGTCATGACACGGAACAAGGGAGGGATGGCACGATGCGTGCGCGATGACGTGTCCGTCGCCGCGCCGCAGCCGAGCGAATCACGCGCAGCGAGATCGACGACGCGACGCCGTCGCATCCCCCGATCGCACCGGAATCACGCAAGCCCCGAGCCCGTCATGCGCCGAAGGCCGCGAGATATTCCGCCCAATGCGGCGCAGCCTCCAGTTGGAGCGCCCGCTTGACCAGCGCGATCTCGTCGGCATACGCGCCCGCGCTCAGGCCGCCGCGCATCTGCTGGAACCGGCAGTACAGCAGATAGGTATTGACGACGTCGGTTTCGCAATAGTTGCGGATCGCGTCGATCTGGCCTTCCTGGAAGGCATGCCACACCTGCCCGCCGTCCATCCCGAGCTTGCCGGGGAAGCCGCACAGCTTCGCGAGCGCATCGAGCGGCGCGCTCGCGCGCGGCTGGTACAGCGCGAGCACGTCCATCAGGTCGGTATGGCGCGAGTGGTAGCGCGACAGGTAGTTGTTCCACTTGAACTCGCGGTCGTCCTCGCCCATGTCCCAATAGCGCGGCGCGGCGACGCCATGCACGAGCGCGCGGTAATGGAGCACCGGCAGATCGAAGCCGCCGCCGTTCCACGACACGAGTTGCGGCGTGTACTTCTCGATCACGCGATAGAACGACTGGATCAGCGTGATCTCCGGATCGTCGGGCGTGCCGAGCGAACGCACGCGGAACCCGGAATCGTCGCGGAACACGCAGGAGATCGCGGCGATCCGCTGCAGGTGATGCGGCAGGAAATCGCTGCCGGTCTTCTCGCGTCGCGCGGCAAACGCATGCTCGGCGACCTCGGCATCGCTCAAGTCGGCGGGCAAATCCTCGAGACGGCGAATGCCGTCGACATCGGGAATCGTTTCGATGTCAAAAACCAGAATCGGAATCATCAGTGAATTACAGTACGGCGTCCTTGCGTACGCCGTTGGAGGCAAAGAATCGTTTGAGACGCACGAGCGCTTCCTGCTGGATCTGACGGACGCGCTCGCGGGTCAGCCCCATCTCGTCGGCCAGCTCCTCGAGCGTCGCGGGTTCGATGTGGTTGAGACCGAAGCGGCGCTCGATCACGTGGCGGTGCTTGTCGGAGAGACGCGACAACCACGCGCGCGTGAGCGTTTCCAGCTCGCGGTGCTGCACCTCGGCGTCGGGCGACTGACTCTGGTCGTCCGGCAACAGGTCGAGCAGGCTGCTCGCCGGATCGAGATCGAGCGGCGCGTCGAGCGAAGCGGTGTGTTCGTTCAGCGCGAGGATGTCGGTGACTTCCTCGGCCGTCTTGCCGGTGAGATAGGCGATGTCGTCGATGCTGGCTTCGCGGCGCTCGGCCGCCTCGCCCGTCGACATCGAGTTCTTCTCCAGGTGACGCTTCGCGCGCAACACCTGGTTCAGTTCGCGGATCACGTGCACCGGCAGCCGCACCGTGCGCGCCTGATTCATGATCGCGCGCTCGATGCTCTGGCGGATCCACCAGGTCGCATAGGTCGAAAAACGGAAGCCGCGCGTCGGATCGAACTTCTCGATCGCATGCATGAGCCCGAGGTTGCCTTCCTCGATCAGATCGAGGAGCGGCACGCCGCGGTTCAGATAGCCTTTCGCGATGCTGACGACGAGCCGCAGGTTGCGCTCGATCATCACCTGGCGCGCTTCGAACTCGCCCGCCTTCGCGAGCCGCGAATAGCGCTGCTCTTCCTCGACGGTCAAGAGCGGCTTCACGCTGATGCGGTTCAGGTAGTGCTGGATCGTGTCGGCGGTCAGCTCCGCCTGCAGCAGCGCCCGGAAATCGTCGAGCTCGGCCGGCGCCTCGCGCTCCTCTGCGGCGTCTTCCTCGCCGTCGCGGGCCTCACGGGCGTCGTAGTCGCGTTCTGCGTCAGCGGCATCGTCGTCCTCGCCGGTCGAAGCACCCTTCCGTTCCACCGATGCTTGCGTGGCACGACTGAGGTTCTCAGATTCGGCTTGCGGCTCGTGGCGCTTCGATTTCGGCATGGTCGTCTCGTCTATTGAGGCGGCAAATACTTCAGCGGATCGACAGGTTTACCCTGCCGGCGAACCTCGAAATGCAGCATCACACGGTCTGAATCGCTATTGCCCATCTCTGCGATTTTCTGGCCTTTCGTCACCGCGTCCCCCTCTTTTACCATCAAAGCGCGGTTGTGTGCATATGCGGTGAGATAAGTCGCGTCGTGCTTGACGATAATGAGGTTGCCATAGCCCCGCAGGCCATTGCCCGCGTACACCACGCGACCATCCGCGGCCGCCTTCACCGGGTCGCCCGCCGCGCCGCCGATGTTGACGCCTTTGTTCTTCGCATCGTCGAATGTGTTCAGCAACGGACCACGCGCCGGCCACATGAACGACACCGCGCCGCCCGCCGCCGACGCGCCCGCGTCGCCTGCCGGCGCTGCCACGGGCGGCGTCGCCGTCGAACCGGACCCATATACGGGCGCAGCGGCCGGACCGCTCGACAGCGGCGCCGTCTGCACCGCGGCGCCCGCGACCGGTGTCGTCGCGACGCCTGCCGCGCCGGCGCTCGCGCCCGGCGACACGACGCGCAGCAATTGATCGACTTCGATCTGATTCGGATTGGTGAGGTTATTCCACGCCGCGATATCGCGATAATTCTGGCCGTTTTCGAGTGCAATCCGATATAGGGTGTCGCCCGGCTTTACCCGGTAATAACCGGGCGGCGGCGGACCCAGCGGTACGGCCGGCTGGGCCGCGCCCGCGGTGGTGCCGAGCGCGCCGGAGCGGTCGACGACGGGTGCCTGGTCGAGGCGCGTCGCACAAGCGCCAAGCAGCGTGAAAGCAGCCACGCAGATCGCGCGCTGAGCGAGCGAGAGCGGAATCTTCGAACGATTGGTTTGCATCGCGCGCAACATACTCATCGGTGTCAAATCACTCCGGATTTTAAAGGGACAAAGAAAACGCGATCAAGCCGCGACTCGCGCCACTGCGCGGCCGCGACCCGTTCGACGAGCGTCAGCACCTGGGACTGGCCGTCCTGAGCGCCGACCGGAGCCACGAGCCGCCCGCCGATCGCCAATTGTTCAAGCAAGGCCTGCGGCACGTCGAGCCCCGCCGCCGCGATCACGATCGCGTCGAACGGCGCCGCCGATGGCAGACCGACGCGCCCATCGCCGTAATGCAGCCGAATGTTCGGCACGCGCAACGGGCGCAAATTCAGTTTCGCCCGCTCGTAGAGCGGGCGGATGCGTTCGATCGAATACACGTCGACCGCGACCTGGCTCAACACCGCCGCCTGGTAACCGCAGCCGGTGCCGATCTCCAGCACCCGCTCGAGCGGCCGGCCCGCGGATGCCAATTCGATCATGCGCGCCACGACCGACGGCTTCGAGATCGTCTGCTGATGGCCGATCGGCAGCGCCGCGTCCTCATAGGCCTGGGCCGCGAGCCCGGGATCGACGAACATGTGACGCGGCACGACGGCCAGCGCATTCAGCACGCGCGGATCGGTGATGCCATTCGCGCGCAGCCGTTCGACCATCCGTTCGCGCACGCGTTCCGACGTCAGTGCGAGCTTCCCGTTCAAGGCGACATTGGGCGCGGCCGGCCTAGGCGCGGCCGGCTTGGATACGGTCGGCTTGGATACGGCCGGCAGCGAGGCGGCCTGCCTGGGCGAAACCGGCTTGGGCGCGACGTGCCCCGGCTTGGCGGGCTTGGAAGCCGCCGCCCCGGCCGAGGAGGGCTTCGATGCGCGCCCGTCCGACTGCGAGGCGCTGCGCGCCGTGGCCGAACCGAGCCGCTGGCGCGCGGCGTCGCCCGCCGCCTGGCGCTCGCCCGCCAGGCCTTCCGGCTTGCGCGGCTCGCGCTTGAGATCTTCGAGCGCAAGCGGAAACCGCTTTGCGCGCTCGCCGCTCATGAAGCGTCGCTCCTCGCGCTCGCCCAATCGTGCGTCGCGGCCAGCATCTGGGTGTGGGTCAGGTCGAGCCGCAGCGGCGTAATCGACACCTCGCCGCGCGCCGTGGCATGGAAATCGGTGCCTTCGCTCGAATCCAGCGCCTCGCCGGACGCGCCGATCCAGTAGATCGGCTCGCCGCGCGGGTTGGTCTGGCGAATCACCGGCTGCGACGGATGACGCTTGCCGAGGCGGGTGACCGTCCACGCGCCCAGCGCCTCGTACGGCCGGTTGGGAATATTCACGTTCAGCAACGGCTGGCCCGCCAGCGGATGCGCGAGATAGTGCCGCACAACCTCGGCCGCCACGCGCGCGGCGGCGTCGAGATGCGCCCAACCTTTGTCGACGAGCGAGAACGCGATCGCGGGAACGCCGAACATCACCCCTTCGGTGGCCGCCGCGACGGTGCCCGAGTAAAGCGTGTCCTCGCCCATGTTCTGGCCGTTGTTGATGCCGGACACGACGAGATCGGGGCGCGCGTCGAGCAGGCCCGTGAGCCCGAGGTGCACGGAGTCGGTCGGCGTGCCGTTCACGTAGTAGAAGCCGGTGCTCGCCGAACGCTGCAGCGACAACGGCCGCGACAGCGTGAGGGAATTCGACGCGCCGCTGCAATTCTGCTCGGGCGCGATCACCGTGACCTCGCCGAGCGGCAACAGCGCTGCATGGAGCGCCGCGAGGCCCGGCGCAAGGTAGCCGTCGTCGTTACTGAGTAGGATTCGCATCCGGCGATTGTAACCGAGGAAAGATGGCGCGCGAACGACAGTCCGGTCGCGCGCGCGGCGCTCAGATCACCCGTTTGTCGCGCAATGCGCGAATGGCCTCGGGCGTGTAGCCCAGCGAGCCCAGCACCTCGTCGGTATGCGCGCCGAGTTCGGGCCCGAGCCAGCGCGTATCGCCCGGCGTATCGGACAGCTTCGGCGTGACGGCCGGCAGCGGGATCTCCGCGCCGTCCGCCAGCTTGAAGCGCTCGATCATCTGGCGCGCGATGAATTGCGGATCGCTGAACATGTCGGCCACGCTGTAGATGCGCCCGGCCGGCACATCCGCCGCGTTGAGCACGGCGAGCGCCTCGTCGATCGTGCGCGTCGCGAGCCACGCGGCAATCGCGTCGTCGATCTCGCGCGTGCGCGGCACGCGCCCGTCGTTTTGCGCGAGCGCCGGATCGTCGGCGAGATCGGGCCGCTCGATCGCCGCCATCAGGCGCTTGAAGATCGGATCGCTGTTGCCGCCTATCACGATGCTGCCGTCGCGGCACGGATAGGTGTTGGACGGCACGATGCCGGGCAGCGACGCACCCGTGCGCTCGCGCACGAGCCCGTACACGCCGTACTCGGGCACCACGCTCTCCATCATGTTGAACACCGCCTCGTACAGCGCGACGTCGACCATCTGCCCCGCGCCGCCGTTCGTGTTGCGGTGATGCAGCGCCATCAGCGCCCCGATCACGCCGTGCAGCGCCGCGATCGAATCGCCGATCGAGATGCCGATCCGCGGCGGCGGCAGGTCCGGGTAGCCGGTGATGTGCCGCAGGCCGCCCATCGATTCGGCGATCGCGCCGAAGCCGGGACGGTCGCGATACGGTCCGGTCTGCCCGTAGCCGGACAGGCGCACCATGATGAGGCCCGGGTTGTCGGCCGACAGCACGTCATAGCCGAGCCCGAGCTTCTCGAGCAGGCCCGGACGGAAATTCTCGATCACGATGTCGGCCTCGCGCGCGAGCCGCCGCGCGATCTCGCGGCCTTCTTCCGATTTCAGGTTGAGCGTGACCGATTTCTTGTTGCGCGCCTGCACCGACCACCACAGCGAGGTGCCGCCCGCTTCCGGATACAGCTTGCGCCACTTGCGCAGCGGATCGCCGCCGTTCGGATCCTCGATCTTGATGACTTCGGCGCCGAACTCGGCAAACAATCGCGCCGCGAACGGCCCTGCGATGAGCGTGCCGAACTCGAGTACCTTGACGCCCGCGAGCGGGCCCGGGGTTGCGTGCATGTCGCTTCCTCGATGTGATGCGAAGGCTGAACCGCCCTGCGGCGGCGGCTCGCGGAGAGGCCGCGCGGTGGTTCCGCGCGGCGGCTACATCGTGCGGCGATCGAGCATCGCCCGCGCGATCGTGCCCGCGTCGACGTACTCCAGTTCGCCGCCCACCGGCACGCCGCGCGCGAGCCGCGTGACCGCGAGCCCGCGCGCCTTGAGCGTCTGCCCGAGGTAGTGCGCGGTCGCCTCGCCTTCGTTGGTGAAATTGGTCGCCAGGACCACTTCCTTGACGATTCCGTCCGACGCGCGCCGCACCAGCCGGTCGAAATGAATTTCCTTCGGGCCGATGCCGTCGAGCGGGCTCAAGCGGCCCATCAGCACGAAGTACAGGCCGCGGTAGGTCATGGTCTGTTCGAGCATGATCTGGTCGGCTGGGGTTTCCACCACGCAGAGCAGCGTGGGGTCGCGTTCCGCGTCGCTGCAGACCTCGCAGATCTGCGCCTCCGTGAACGTGTTGCACTTCTCGCAGTGCTGCAAATGCTCGGTCGCGAACAGCAGCGAGCGGCCGAGCCGCTCCGCGCCGTCGCGATCGTGCTGCATCAGGTGATACGCGATGCGCTGCGCCGACTTCGGGCCGACGCCGGGCAGCGCGCGCAGCGCCTCGACGAGCGCGGACAGGGCGGAAGGCTGTTTCATACGCGGATGGGCAACGACGCGACGGGGCTCAGAACGGCAGCTTGAAGCCCGGCGGCAGCGGCAGACCTGCCGTCATGCCGCTCATCTTTTCCTGCGAGGTCGCCTCGGCCTTGCGCGCCGCGTCGTTGAACGCCGCCGCGACGAGATCCTCGAGCATGTCCTTGTCGTCCGTGAGCAGGCTCGGGTCGATCGTCACGCGGCGCACTTCGTTCTTGCAGGTCATCGTGACCTTGACGAGACCGGCGCCCGACTGCCCCTCGACTTCGATGAGGGCCAGCTGCTCCTGCATCTTCTTCATGTTTTCCTGCATCTGCTGGGCTTGCTTCATCAGCCCCGCGAGTTGGCCTTTCATCATGGACATGCTCCTTCGTATACGTTTGAAAACCGGCGCGATCTTAGCGCCGGATCCGGGATAAGGGAATGGGGCGCGGCGCGCCCCCTCGCGCGTTCAGTGCAGCGTCGGTGCAGCGCCTTCCGCCGCCGGGCCGCCGTCCGCCGCCAGCGGGCGCACCGAGCCTTCGACGATGCGCGCGCCGAACTCGCGGATCAGCTGCTGGACGAACGGGTCTCCGCCGATCTCCTGCTCCGCCTCGCGCTGACGCTGCGCACGCGCCGCGGCGTCGAGCGCGGCCGCGGTACGACGCGCGGCGCCGACCGTGACCTCGACCTCGACCGGCTTGCCGAGCGTGTCCGCCAGCGCGGCCTTGAGTTTCGCGACCTGCGCGGCGTCCGCGTACTGCGGCACGGGCACCGACAATTTCAGCCCCCCCCCGTCGACGGCGGTCAGTTCGCTGTTGAACGCCAGCTGGTACGCCACCCCCTTGAGCGGCAGCGTCGCAGCCAGCGCCGGCCATTCGCCGTCGTAGCCGATCGCGTCGAGCGCGATCGCGGGCGGCAGCGGCCGGGCGTCGACAGGCGCCGCCGGCGCGGGTTTCGGGGCAAGCCGCACATCGTCCGGACCGCTGTCGAACACCGGCACGAAGCCGTCGTCGAGCGGCGCGCCGAACATCTCGTCCGCCGACAGCGGCACATAGTCGTCCGGCGGAATGTCTTCCCAGGGCGGTGCATCGCTCGATGCGCCGCCGGCCTGCGGCGCCGCGCGCGGCGTGGGCACCGGCACGTTGACCCGGGGGCCGGGCTTCGCGGCCGCCGCCGTGGGAGCGGGGGCGGCCGGCTTCGGCGCGGCGGACGCGCGACCACGATCCGTCGACACGCGCATGCCGGCGTTGCGCAGCACGTCAAGCGCGGCCGCCGCCCCGCCCGCGCGGGCGGATGCGGCCGGCGCAGGCCGTGCGGCAGGCGGGTCGGCCGGCTTCGCCGCCTCCGCGGATTGAACCGGCGCAGGCTCGGCAAGCGGAGCGGCCGGCGCAGGCGGCGTGATCTCGGCGACGAGCGCCGCCTCGACAACCGTTTCACCCTGCGCCGGCGCGCGCGCTTCAGACTGCGCGACTTCAGACTGCGCGACTTCAGGCTGCGCGGCGATGGTTTCCGCGCGCGGAGCGGGTGCAGGGACAACAGGCGCAGGTACAGGTGCAGGCTCGGCCAACACCGCGGCCGCGACCGGCGGCTGGGCCGGAACCGGTCGAACGCCGGCCGGCTGCGCGCTCGCCGCCGAGGCGGCGGGTTGCGCGCTGCGCGCGGCGCTTGCGCGACCACCCGCGACCGGCAGCGCGCCCGGCGCCGAGCCGCCCGCGCCGGCAGCGGCCGGCTCGAACGCCAGCATCCGCAGCAACGTCATCGTGAAACCCGCGTATTCGTCCGGCGCGAGCCCCAGCTCGCTCCGCCCGACCGTGGCGATCTGGTAATAGAGCTGCACCTGCTCCGGGCTCAGCGTCTCGGCGAAGCGGCGCAGATCGCCCGCCTCCGGCCACTCGTCGAGCACCGACGCCGGCGCGAACTGCGCCCATGCGATCCGGTGCAACAGCCCGGCGAGATCCTGCAGCGCGGTCGAGAACGACAGGCTGCGCAACGCCATTTCATCGGCGATCGCGAGAATTCCGGGGCCGTCGGCCGTCGCGAGCGCGTCCAGCAGCCGGACCATGTAGGTCTGATCGAGCGCGCCCAACATGCCCGACACCGCCGTCTCGGTCACCTGGTTCGCCGAATAGGCGATCGCCTGGTCGGTCAGCGACAGCGCATCGCGCATGCTGCCCTGCGCGGCACGCGCGAGCAGCCGCAGCGCCTGCGGTTCGAACGCGATGCGCTCCTCGCCGAGGATCCGCTCGAGATGCGACACGATATGCCCGGCCGGCATCTGCTTCAGGTTGAACTGCAGGCAGCGCGACAGCACCGTGACGGGGATCTTCTGCGGATCGGTGGTCGCGAGGATGAACTTGACGTGCGGCGGCGGCTCCTCGAGCGTCTTCAGCATCGCGTTGAACGCGTGGTTCGTCAGCATGTGCACTTCGTCGATCATGTAGACCTTGAAGCGCGCATCGACGGGCGCGTACACAGCGCGCTCGAGCAGCGCGGCCATTTCGTCGACGCCGCGATTGCTCGCCGCATCCATTTCGACATAGTCGACGAAGCGCCCCTCGTCGATTTCGCGGCATGCGCGACAGACGCCGCACGGCTGCGACGTGACGCCCGTCTCGCAATTGAGCGCCTTGGCGAAGATGCGCGACAGCGTGGTCTTGCCGACCCCGCGCGTGCCGGTGAATAGATAGGCGTGATGCAAACGCCCGCCGTCGAGCGCGTGCGTAAGCGCCCTGACGACGTGCTCCTGGCCGACGAGCGAAGCGAAATCCTTCGGACGCCACTTGCGTGCGAGAACTTGATAGGTCATCGGGAAATTGTATCAGCAACGCCGCGCCGCGCCGACAGGCGGAATACGCCGGACGCGCACGCGCGCACGAACTGCACGACTGCATCGCGGCAAGGGGACGTTCAGGGGGATGGGGTAAAACAGAAAAGGAAAGGTGACGAGCCTGACCCTCGGCACTGGTGGAAAACGGCTGTGGCTGCTTCGTTCCCGACCTGACCAGGTTGACCGCCCCTCCATGCGAGGAGGCCCGTCACGGCGAATTCTATCACCGCCCGCCGCCCAACGCGACCCTTATCTCGCAATCGACTGAAAACCGACCGAATCGCGGCCCTCTTGTATCCCTCTTGTATTTGCGCGCGCCGCCATTATTTACGGTCGTGACGTGGATCAAACCGGCGGCACACCCCTACTCGCGTAAAGGCTACTATCGCCATCCACGGCGCATAGCAATTTAAGCTAATATGACGCCCGAATGACCCGCGAGCCGCGCGACGCAGCGCTCACGCCCTTCTTTCCCGGAGAGCGGAGCTGTCTGCCCGAGCGGCCGGCCGCCCGGCGGCCGGCACGCCGGCAAGGCGCCTGCAGGCAGTCCCCGAACTGAAAGAGGTATTGACCCAATGAGCGAACTGATCAAACACATCAACGACGCATCGTTCGAACAGGACGTCGTCAAATCCGACAAGCCCGTGCTGCTGGATTTCTGGGCCGAATGGTGCGGCCCGTGCAAGATGATTGCCCCGATCCTCGACGAAGTCGCGAAGGATTACGGCGACAAGCTGCAAATCGCGAAGATCAACGTCGACGACAACCAGGCGACGCCCGCGAAGTTCGGCGTGCGCGGCATCCCGACGCTGATCCTCTTCAAGAACGGCGCCGCCGCCGCACAGAAGGTCGGCGCCCTGTCGAAGTCGCAACTGACCGCGTTCCTCGACAGCCATCTCTAAATCAGATGTGCCCGCACGTGTTGTCTGCCGACAACACGTGCGCCGCGAAGCCGCCGATCGGCCACTCAAGCCAGAATCGGCCTATGCTAGAATCAAAACACGTCGATAAGACGCAGTTAAGTCTCTGAGCGTTTCCGCTCGCCCTCCTCCCTATTTCTTTCGTCGCATCTTCTCCTCCCTGGCGGGATCTCCGTATGCATTTATCCGAGCTCAAGTCTCTGCACGTCTCCGAATTGATCGAAATGGCCAATGGCCTGGAGATCGAAAACGCGAACCGCCTGCGCAAGCAGGAGTTGATGTTCGCCATTCTCAAAAAGCGCGCCAAGACGGGAGAAACGATCTTCGGCGACGGTACGCTCGAAGTGCTGCCGGACGGTTTCGGTTTCCTGCGCTCGCCCGAAATGTCGTATCTCGCGAGCACCGACGATATCTATATCAGCCCGTCGCAGATCCGCCGCTTCAACCTGCATACCGGCGACACCATCGAGGGTGAGGTGCGCACGCCGAAGGACGGCGAACGCTATTTCGCGCTCGTCAAGGTCGACAAAGTCAACGGGCAGCCGCCCGAGGCCTCGAAACACAAGATCATGTTCGAGAACCTCACGCCGCTGCACCCGAACAAACCGCTGTCGCTCGAACGCGAGATGCGCGGCGAGGAAAACGTCACCGGCCGCATCATCGACATGATCGCGCCGATCGGCAAGGGCCAGCGCGGCCTGCTCGTCGCGTCGCCGAAGTCGGGCAAGACCGTGATGCTTCAGCACATCGCGCACGCGATCAAGCAGAACCACCCGGACGTGATCCTGTTCGTGCTGCTGATCGACGAGCGCCCCGAGGAAGTGACCGAAATGCAGCGCTCGGTCGCAGGCGAAGTGATCGCCTCGACCTTCGACGAGCCGGCCACGCGTCACGTGCAGGTCGCCGAAATGGTGATCGAGAAGGCCAAGCGCCTCGTCGAAATGAAGCACGACGTCGTGATCCTGCTCGACTCGATCACCCGCCTCGCGCGCGCCTACAATACCGTGATCCCCGCATCGGGCAAGGTGCTGACGGGCGGCGTCGACGCCAATGCGCTGCAGCGTCCGAAGCGCTTCTTCGGCGCCGCGCGCAATATCGAGGAAGGCGGCTCGCTGACGATCATCGGCACCGCGCTGATCGAAACCGGCAGCCGCATGGACGACGTGATCTACGAAGAGTTCAAGGGCACCGGCAACATGGAAGTGCACCTCGAGCGCCGCCTCGCGGAAAAGCGCGTCTATCCGTCGATCAACCTGAACAAGTCGGGCACGCGCCGCGAAGAAATGCTGATCAAGCCCGAGATCCTGCAAAAGATCTGGGTGCTGCGCAAGTTCATTCACGACATGGACGAAGTCGAAGCGATGGAATTCCTGCTCGACAAGATCCGCCAGACGAAGAGCAATTCCGAGTTCTTCGACCTGATGCGCCGCGGCGGCTGATTCCGCCCCGCGCATCGCCCCGCCAAGCCGCCCCGATGGGCGGCTTTTTTCATGCCCGGCAAACGCACAGGTGCACGTTTACGTTAACCTTGAAACCGGCCCAGCGAATCGCCGCCATCGGGCGGCCTGCCCCATGACCCAAGACACCGCCACCCTGCTGCTGACCGTGCGCGACGCCGCCGAGCGGCTCGGCGTGACCCCGCGCACGCTCAAGTATTACGAGGAACGCGGCCTCGTGACGCCGAGCCGCAGCGAGGGCCGCTACCGCTTGTACGACGCGGCGGATCTCGAACGCTTCGCGCGGATCCTGAGGTTGCGCGCGATCGGCTTCTCGCTGCACGGCATCATCGAGATGCTGAAGCGCCCCCTCGACGACGCCGGCGAAGACGGCCGGCAACGCTATTCGGACGCGTCGCTGCGCGACATCCACGAGAATCTCGCGCAACAGATCGCCACCCTCGACGCCCGGATCGAGGCCGCGCAGCGCGAGCTGAAGGAAGTGCGCGCGCTCAAGCAGGAACTGCAGCACGACATCGACTACATCGAACGGCGACTCGCGGGCGAACCGCGCGACGCGCTGATCGCGCAACGCCAGGCCGCCGCCCGCCGCCGGTCATGAGCGCCGCGCCGGGCCGGCCGACCCGCCCGGGCCTCGCGCGCCTGCGCGCGGATCTGTTCCCGTGGACGCTCGCGCTCCTCACCGGCCTCGACTACTTCGACAACGCCACCTTCTCGTTCTTCGCGAGCTACATCGCGGGCGGCATCAATGCCTCGCCCGACGAACTCGTCTGGGCGTCGAGCGCCTACGCGGTCACCGCCGTGCTCGGCATCCTGCAGCAGCAATGGTGGGTCGACCGGCTCGGCCACCGGCGCTACCTCGCCGCGAGCATGCTGATGTTCTCGCTCGGCGCGCTGGCCGCGGCGCTCGCCGACACGTCGCTGCAACTCGCGTTCGCGCGCGGCTTCCAGGGTTACTTCATCGGCCCGATGATGGGCGCGTGCCGGATCCTGATCCAGATCAGCTTCGCGCCGACCGAGCGTCCGCCCGCCACCCGCGCGTTCCTGATCCTGCTGTTGCTCGGCAGCGCGCTCGCGCCGATCGCGGGCGGCCTGCTGGTCGCGCATTTCACCTGGCGCGCGCTGTTCGCGTGCACGGTGCCGGCCGGCATCGCATGCGCCGGCATCGCGCTCCTGGTCGTGCCGGACGGCGGCGAGACGCCTCCCGACGCGCGCGGCAGCGCCCATTTCTGGCCGTACGTGATCTTCGCGTTTGCGCAGGGCGCGCTGCAGATCGTGATGCAGCAGGTGCGCTTCGAGCTGTTCGCCGGCTCGCCGCAACTGATCCTGCTGACCGTGGGCGGCCTCGGTGCGCTCGCCTGGTTCGTGCATCACCAGTGGCGCCACCCCACACCGCTGGTGCGGCTGCATGCGTTCCGCGAAAGCACGTTCCGCGTCGGGTTGCTGCTCTACATGTTCTACTACTACGAGACCACCGGCTACAGCTACCTGATCTCGCGCTTCCTCGAATCCGGGCTCGACTATCCGGTCGAGAATGCGGGCCGGCTGGTCGGCACGATGTCGCTGATCTCCGCGAGCGCGTTGTTCGTCTACCTGCGCTATGCGAAGCGGATCACGCACAAGAAATGGATCATCGTGCCCGGCTTCGCGCTCGGGGCCCTGGCGGCGATGTGGATCGCGCGCCTGCCGCCCGATGCCGGCGAAGCCGCGCTGATCATGCCGCTGCTGCTGCGCGGCCTGCTCCTGCTGTTCATCGTGCTGCCCGTCGCCAACCTGACCTTCCGCGTCTTCGCGATCGACGAGTACACGCACGGCTACCGCCTCAAGAACATCGTGCGCCAGCTCACGATCTCGTTCGCCACCGCCTCGGTGATCATCGTCGAGCAGCATCGGCAGGCGCTGCACCAGACCCGGCTCGTCGAGCAGGCCAACGTCTACAACCCCATCTTCCAGCACAGCGTCGACGTGCTCACGCGCCACTTCGCCGCCGCCGGCCACGCCCTCGGCGAAGCGCACACGCTCGCGCTCGTCTCGATCAGCCAGACGATCGCCCGGCAGGCCGCGTTCCTGACCTCGCTCGACGGCTTCTATTTCCTCGCCGCCGTCGCGATCTGTGGGGGCGTGTTCGCCACTTGGCAAAAAGAGATCGATTGAGGTAGGTTAAGCGCCTGTCTCCACCGCCCCCCGCCCGACCTCCCGATGCTCGCCAAATTCGCCCAGTGGTTCGGCGCCCGCCGCCGCGACCGCGCGCTGCGCGCCCACGCGATTCCCGACCCGCTGTGGCAGTCCACCGTCGAACGCCTGCCGTTCCTCGCCCATCTGTCCGCCGACGACCTGCAACGCCTGCGCGAACTGGCAAGCCTGTTTCTCGCCCGCAAGTCGTTCTCCACCGCGCACGACCTCGAGCTGACCGACGCAATGACGGTCGGCATCGCCGCCCAGGCCTGCCTGCCCGTGCTGAACCTCGATCTCGACCTGTATCGCGGCTGGGTCGGCGTCATCGTGTATCCGGGCGAGTTCGTGATCCGCAAGACCGTCGAGGACGAGGACGGCGTCGTGCACGAAGTCGAGCAGGACGCGAGCGGCGAGGCGTGGGAAGGCGGCCCGGTGATCCTGTCGTGGGAGGACGCGCAGATGACCGACGGCAGCGACGCCTACAACGTCGTGATCCACGAGTTCGCGCACAAGATCGACATGATCAACGGCGCGGCCGATGGGCATCCGCCCCTTTTTCGCCGCTGGCACGCGCCGTTCATCGACGCCGAGCGCTGGTCCGACGTGTTCGATCATGCCTACGACCAGTTCTGCCGCCGCGTGGATTCCGTGTCCGATCGCGCCTGGGCCCGTTTCGAGCGGGATTCGCTGATCGATCCCTATGCGGCCGACCATCCGTCGGAGTTCTTCGCGGTCTGCAGCGAGGCCCTGTTCGTGCAGCCGCACGCATTCGAATCCGAGTTTCCCGAGCTGTACCGCCTGCTCGCCCGCTACTACCGGCAGGATCCGGCCGGATCCGGGGCGCTCGCGGCGCCGGCGTGAGAAAAACTCGTCAAGCGTCTGATTCTCTGGCATAATCGCGAGCTTTCGACCTCAGGCAAGTGGCTCGCGCAGGGCTTTCGGTACCGATCACGCGTCCTCACGGGGCGTGCGATGGCGAAAGCGGCGGGTTGGCTACCGCTCTCACCCAGGAAAAATCATGAAAGAAGGCATTCACCCGAATTACCGCGAAGTCGTTTTCCAAGACATGTCGAACGGCTTCAAGTTCGTGACGCGCTCGACCATCCAGACGCGCGAAACGATCGAACTCGAAGGCAAGACCTACCCGCTCGCCAAGATCGAAGTGTCGTCGGAATCGCACTCGTTCTACACCGGCCAGCAGAAGATCATGGACACGGCCGGCCGCGTCGAGAAGTTCAAGAACAAGTTCGGCTCGCGCGCGAACGGCAAGGCGGCAAAGTAAGTGCCGCACCGCAACCGGCGGCCGTATCGCCGGTTCAGCAAAAAGGGCAGCCCAGGCTGCCCTTTTTTGTCGCCGCGCGCCGCCGCGCGAAATACCGCCAGATCCGCTGACGCGCATCGCCCGCCGCGTCTACAATGCCGGATGCTCCGAATCACGCCCATCCAGCGCGCCTCGCTGCGCGCGTGGCCCCTCTCCTGCCGCACATCTGCATGAAGCCTGTCGTCCGTCTCACCGCCTCCGCCACCCGCGCGCTGCCGCGCTGGCTGCTGCTCACGCTCTGCATCGTCTATGCGGCGTTCGGCCTGTTCGGCCGCGACCCGTGGAAAAACGAGGATGCGGCGGGCTTCGGCGTGATGTGGACGATGGCCGAGGGCAAGCTGCATGACTGGCTGCTGCCCAACCTGCTCGGCAAGTTCATCACCTCGGACGGCCCGCTCGGCTACTGGCTCGGCGGCCTCGCGATCCGCGCGCTCGGCCCCTGGGTCGATCCGAGCAACGCCTCGCGCGTCTATACCGGGATCCTGTTCTGCGTCGCGTGCGCGTTCGTCTGGTACGCCGCGTACCTGCTCGGCCGCCGCCCCGAGGTCCAGCCGTTCAAGTACGCGTTCGGCGGCGAACCCGAGCCGCGCGACTACGGCCGCACCCTCGCCGACGGCGCGCTGCTCGTCCTGGTCGCCTGCTTCGGCCTCGCCGAACGCGGCCACGAGACCACCCCGCAGCTCGCGCAATTCGCCTCGATCGCGATGTTCGTCTACGGGCTCGTGCGCTCCGTCGACAAGCCGCTGCAAGGCGCGCTCTGGTGGGGCGCCGCGCTCGGCCTCGTCGCGCTGTCCGGCAACCCGGTGCTGGTCGGCGCGCTGCTCGTCGGCACCGCGGCGCTCGTCGCGTTCGCGCCCGAATTGCGCAACCGCTGGCTGCCGCTCGTCGGCCTGCCGCTCGCGATCGTCCTGTTCGCCGTCTGGCCGGTCGCGGCGCTCACGCTGTTTCCCGACGACGCGAACTGGTTCCTCAACCAGTGGCTGTATGGCAGCCTGATGCGTTTTTCGGGTCCGCCCACGGCGGTGCTCGGCTACGCGGCGAAAAACCTGCCGCTCTTCACCTGGCCCGCCTGGCCGCTCGCGCTGTGGGCCTGGGTCAGCTGGACCGGATTCCGCCGCCGGCCGCACATCGCCGCGCCGCTGTCGGTGATCGTGCCGCTCGTCGCGCTCGTGATCCTGCAGAGCCAGCAGACCAACCGCATGTACCTGCTGATCCTGCCGCCGCTCGCGGTGCTCGCGACCTTCGCGCTGCCCACCCTCAAGCGCGGCGCGATCAACGCGATCGACTGGTTCGCGGTGCTCAGCTTCACGATCCTCGGCAGCTTCGTCTGGCTCGTCTGGCTCGCCTCGCTCACGGGCTTCCCGTACCCGCTCGCGCGCAACCTCGCGCGGCTCGTGCCCGGCTACGAACCGCACTTCAAGGTGCTGTCGTTCGCGTGCGCGCTCGCCGTGACGGTATGCTGGGTGCTGCTCGTGCGCTGGCGCATCTCGCGGCAGCCGCAGGTGCTGTGGCGCAGCGTCGTGCTGTCGAGCGCGGGCACCACGCTGATGTGGGTGCTGCTGATGACGCTGTGGCTGCCCTTCGTCAACTACAGCCGGACCTACCGCGACGTCGCGCAGCAGATCGCCGCGCACCTGCCGGCCGACTACGAGTGCATCTCGCCCGTCCGGCTCGGCGACGCGCAGATCGCGACCTTCGCCTACTTCGGCGACATGCACTTCTCGTTCACCGACGACTGCGACGTGCTGCTGCGCCAGGACCGCGCCGACTACGGCGAGCCCAGCTCGATCTCGCAATACGTATGGCGCCTCGTCTGGGAAGGCCGCCGCATCGCCGACCGTGACGAGCGCTTCCGCCTCTACGAGCGGATCGAGCGGCCGAAGCCGCCCGTCAAGCGCCGGCCGGCGCGCCCGCGGAACTGACCGATGCTCGCCGACCTGCGCCGGATCGTCGGACTCGCCTGGCCCGTGCTCGTCGGGCAGCTCGCGTTGATCGCGTTCGGCGTGATCGACACCGCGATGGTCGGACGCTTCTCCACGGTCGACCTCGCCGCGCTCGGTCTCGGCGCCTCGATCTACATCTCGGTCTTCATCGGCCTGACCGGAATCCTCTCCGCGTTGCAGCCGATCGCCGGGCAGCTGTACGGCGCGCGCCGCCCCACCGAAATCGGCGAGGAGGTCCGCCAGGCGCTCTGGCTCGCCGCGCTGCTGGCCGTGCCCGGCTTCCTGCTGCTGCATTTTCCCGAACTCCTGCTGCGCCTCGCGCATGCGCCCGACGAACTGCATGCGCGCACCGTCGACTACCTGCGCATCCTGTCGTTCAGCCTGCCGGCCGCGCTGCTGTTCCGGATCTACAACGCGCTGACCAACGCGGTCGGCAAGCCGCGCCTCGCGATGATCCTGCAGGTCGGCGCGCTGCTGCTCAAGTTTCCGCTCAACCTGTGGTTCATCTTCGGCGGCCTCGGCGTGCCCGCGCTGGGCGGGCCGGGCTGCGGGCTCGCGAGCACGCTGATCAACTGGGGGCTCGCGCTGATCGGCTTCGTGCTGCTCGCGCGCCACAAGGTGTTCGCGCCGCTCGCGATCTTCACGCGTTTCAGCTGGCCCGAGTGGCGGCGTCAGAAGGCCCTGCTCGTGCTCGGCGTACCGATGGGCCTGTCCTACCTGATCGAAGTCACGTCGTATGCGTGCATGGCGCTCTTCATCTCCCACTTCGGCACCACCATGCTCGCCGGCCACCAGATCGCCGCGAATCTCGGCGCGGTGCTGTACATGACGCCGCTCGCGATCGGCGTCGCCTCCTCGACCCTCGTGGCCCAGGCGCTCGGCGCGGGGCAACCGGCGGCCGCGCGCGCGCTGTCGCGCCACGCCATCCTGTTCGCCGCGGCAACCGCATGCTGCTACGGACTCCTCGTGTTCATGCTGCGGCCCGTGCTCGTGCTCGGCTATACCTCGAACCCGCAGATCGCCGCAGCGGCCCTGCCGCTGATGGCGATCGTCGCCCTCTATCACGTCTTCGACGCGGTGCAGATCAGCACCGCGTTCGTGCTGCGCGCCTACCGGGTCGCGATCGTGCCGACCGTGATCTATGCCACCGCACTGTGGGGCGTCGGCATCGGCGGCGGCTACCTGCTCGGCTTCGATATCGTCGGCTGGGCGCCCGCGTGGCTGACCGGCGCGCGCGGCTTCTGGTGCGCGAACATGACGAGCCTCGCGGTCGCCGGCAGCGGGCTCGTGCTGTACTGGCGGCATATCAGCCGGCAGCGGCTCACGGCCGACTGATTCGAATCCAGGACCGGGCGTCGCGCGTGCTGAAGCCCAAGGCAGACGCAACGCACGCTTGCGGACCACCGCCCGCGCGCCACGCCCTCCGTGCGCACCACATCCTCCGCGCCAACCCGCCCGGCCATCGACGCAATCGACGCGGTCCTCCGTGCAGTGGCAACGCCCTGACGCGCCGCCGTCGCGCCGTACTCCGTCAAGAATGGTAAAAACCGGCCGCGAATCGACGCCCCACCCTTTACAGCGGACGGCCCATTGCGCAACACTCAGCCGACTGTCTTAAAAAGGGCACGCGTTTGTCCTATGCTTGAACGCAGCACGCCACTGTAGGCGGCCGCTCCAACAGCCATTCATCCGTTACAAGGGAGTCCTTGCCATGCTGAAAAAGCTGCTGATGCTGCTCGTCGCGCTGTCCCTGTCGCTGTCCGCGACGTTTGCCGCGGCGGTCGAGGTCAACACGGCCGACCAGGCCGCGCTCGAATCCGTGAAGGGACTCGGACCGGTTAAGTCCAAGGCGATCATCGACGAACGCACCAAGAACGGCCCCTTCAAGGACGCCGACGATCTCGCGAGCCGGGTCAAGGGCCTCGGCACGAAGTCGGTCACGAACCTGGAAGCCGCCGGTCTGACCATCGGCGGCGCATCGACGCCGCCGACGGGCGCGAAGGCGAAGACCCCTGCGGCGAAACCCGCCGCCGCGCCGGCCACGACGACCGCTGCAACGACGACGCCCGCGCCGTCGACGGCCGCGAGCGATGCGGGCGGCAAGCCGGCCAAGGCGAGCCGTTCGAAGAAGAAGGCCGCCGCCGCGGCAAGCGCCGCGACCGACGCGAGTGCGCCGGCCGACGCCTCGGCCCCCAAGGCGAAGAAGAAAGGCGGGAAGGCCAAGGCGGCGTCGGCAGCAGCTGCGTCCGGCGCCTGAGCATCACACCGCGCTCCGTGCGCGGATTTACCACCCCAGCGACGCCGCACGGGCGGCGTCGTTCAACCTAGCGAGTACATCATGGGTCTCCTCGACATCGTTGGCGGTCTGATCGGCGGCCAATCGGGCGGCAACAACCAGAACGCCCTGCTCTCCACCGCGCTGGAGTTCATCAACAACCAGCCGGGCGGCCTCAACGGCCTCATCGAGAAATTCAACGCCGGCGGCGCGGGCGACATCATCGGTTCGTGGGTCGGCAACGGCACGAATCAGCCGATCTCGCCGGAACTGCTGCAGAACGTGCTCGGCTCGGACACGGTCGGCGCGCTCGCGAGCAAGGTCGGCATCGACCCGGCGCAAGCCCCCGGCGTCCTCGCGCAGGTGCTGCCGCACATCGTCAACGGCGCGACGCCGAACGGCGAAGTGCCGGCGGGCGGTCAGGTCGACACGTCGAACGTGCTCGGCACGCTGACCCAGTTGGCCGGCCTGTTCGGCGGCAACAAGCAGGGCTGACGCGCAGCGGCCCCGCCAAAAACAACACCCCGCCTCGGCGGGGTGTTGTTTTTGGTGCGGCCGGCTAGGTGCGGCCGGCTAGGTGCGGCCGGCGCGGCAACCCGCGCGCCGCACCGCGTCGTTCAGTGCACGACGCGATCGAACACGAACTTGCCGTCCTGCACGTCGACCGGGATCACGTCCTTCGGACCGAAACGGCCAGCCAGGATCAGCTTCGCGACCGGATTCTCGATCTCCTGCTGGATCGCGCGCTTGAGCGGCCGCGCGCCGAACAGCGGGTCGTAGCCCACCTTGCCGATCTGTTCGAGCGCCGTTTCCGACACCTCGAGCGCCATATCGAGCTTGGCGAGCCGGTCGTGCAGGCGCGCGAGCTGGATCTTCGCGATCGACTGGATGTTGCTGCGGTCGAGCGCATGGAACACGACGACGTCGTCGATGCGGTTCAGGAACTCGGGGCGGAAGTGCTGCTTGACCTCCAGCCACACCGCATCCTTGATTTCGTCCTGCGGCGCCCCGGCCATCGCCTGGATCACCTGCGAGCCGAGGTTCGACGTCATCACGATCACCGTGTTCTTGAAATCGACCGTGCGGCCCTGGCCATCCGTCATCCGGCCGTCGTCGAGCACCTGCAGCAGCACGTTGAACACGTCCGGATGGGCCTTCTCGATCTCGTCGAGCAGGATCACGCTGTACGGCTTGCGGCGCACGGCCTCCGTCAGGTAGCCGCCCTCCTCGTAGCCGACGTAGCCCGGCGGCGCGCCGATCAGCCGCGCGACGCTGTGCTTCTCCATGAACTCGCTCATGTCGATGCGGATCAGATGATCTTCCGTATCGAACAGGAACGACGCCAGCGCCTTGCACAGCTCGGTCTTGCCCACGCCCGTCGGCCCGAGGAACAGGAACGAGCCGTACGGCCGGTTCGGGTCCGAGAGGCCCGCGCGCGAGCGGCGGATCGCGTCGGCCACCGCGTCGATCGCCTCGTTCTGGCCGATCACGCGCTCATGCAGCTTCTCCTCGATGTGCAGCAGCTTCTCGCGCTCGCCCTGCATCATCCGCGACACCGGAATGCCGGTCGCGCGCGACACCACCTCGGCGATTTCCTCCGCGCCGACCTGGGTGCGCAAGAGCCGCGGCCGGCTCGGGCTGTGCTGTTCGCGCTCCTCGGCCTGCGTGACCTGCTTGAGTTGCGCCTCGAGCTGCGGCAGCTTGCCGTACTGCAACTCGGCGACCTTCTCCAGCTTGCCTTCGCGTTGCAGGCGGACGATCTCCGCGCGCACCTTCTCGATCTCTTCCTTGAGCTGCGCGCTGCCCTGCACGGCCGCTTTCTCTGCAGTCCAGATCTCTTCGAGATCCGCGTACGCGCGAGCCAGCCGCTCGATCTCTTCCTCGATCAGCTGCAGGCGCTTTTGCGACGCCTCGTCGGTTTCCTTCTTCACGGCCTCGCGTTCGATCTTCAGCTGGATCAGCCGGCGGTCGAGCTTGTCCATCTCCTCCGGTTTCGAGTCGATTTCCATCTTGATCTTCGAGGCGGCCTCGTCGATCAGGTCGATCGCCTTGTCCGGCAGAAAGCGGTCGGTGATGTAGCGGTGCGACAGCTCCGCCGCCGCGACGATCGCCGGGTCCGTGATGTCGACGCCGTGATGCAGCTCATACTTCTCCTGCAGGCCGCGCAGGATCGCGATGGTGGCTTCGACCGACGGCTCGTCGACCAGCACCTTCTGAAAGCGCCGTTCGAGCGCCGCGTCCTTCTCGATGTACTTGCGGTATTCGTCGAGCGTGGTCGCGCCGATGCAATGCAGCTCGCCGCGCGACAACGCCGGCTTGAGCATGTTGCCCGCGTCCATCGCGCCTTCGGCCTTGCCCGCGCCGACCATCGTGTGGATCTCGTCGATGAACACGATGGTGCGGCCTTCGTCCTTCGCGATGTCGCTGAGCACCGCCTTCAGGCGCTCCTCGAATTCGCCGCGATACTTCGCGCCCGCGAGCAGCGCCGCCATGTCGAGCGACAGCACGCGCTTGCCCTTCAGCGTGTCGGGCACTTCGCCGTTGACGATCCGCTGCGCCAACCCTTCAACGATCGCGGTCTTGCCGACGCCGGGCTCGCCGATCAGCACCGGGTTGTTCTTGGTGCGGCGTTGCAGGATCTGGATCGAGCGGCGGATTTCGTCATCGCGGCCGATCACCGGATCGAGCTTGCCGGCGCGCGCGCGCTCGGTCAGGTCGACCGTGTATTTCTTGAGCGCCTCGCGCTGGCTTTCCGCATCCTGGCTGTGCACCTGCGAGCCGCCGCGCACCGCGGCGATCGCGGCCTCCAGCGCCTTGCGCGTGAGGCCGTGCTGGCGCGCGAGCTTGCCCGCGTCGCCCTTGTCGTCGGCCACCGCGAGCAGGAACATCTCGCTCGCGATGAAGCTGTCGTTGAGCTTCTGCGCTTCCTTGTCCGCCTGGTTCAGCAAGCCGGCCAGCTCGCGGCCGACCTGGACCTCGCCGCCCGTGCCCGTGACCTGCGGCAGGCGCGAGATCGCCTCGTTGAGCGCGCCTTGCAGCGCCTGCACATGGACGCCGGCCCGTGACATCAGCGAACGGGCCGAGCCGTCGTGCTGCGCGACCAGCGCCGCCAGCACGTGAACGGGCTCGATGTATTGATTGTCGCGCCCTGCCGCGAGGCTTTGCGCGTCGGCCAGCGCTTCCTGGAACTTGGTGGTGAGTTTGTCGATCCTCATGAAGAGACCTCCAATTTTCGAATACCACCAACTTGAGGATGGTTATGCGCCTTTCAAGCCGAAATCGTCAAAAAAAGCACCGGATCTTCGCGCAACGCGCGAAGTCCGGTTCCGGCGGGCGCCGCAGCGAATTCAGCCGGCTGCGGATGCCGGGATCGGCGCACCGATCGGCGCGTCGGCCGGGATCACCTTGATCGGGATCATGCCGAGCAGCGTGGCGAGCTGGGCGCTCGGTTGTGCCAGCTCGCTGATCGTGTGCCGATCGAGCTCGGCGAAGAAGGCCGAGCGCGCCGCCGTGAATACATCCTTCAGCCGGCATTGGGACTCGATCACGCAGTGGCGATGCGAGTCCGCCTCGCCCGAGCTGGGGAAGCAGCCGACCAGCGCGAAATCGTTCTCGGTCGCGCGCACCACTTCGCCAACCGTCAGCGCCATCGAGTTCGCATTGAGCCGCAGGCCGCCGTTACGGCCGCGCACGGTCTCGATCCATCCGAGTTCGCCCAGCTGCTGCACCACCTTCATCAGGTGGTTCTTGGAGACGCCATAGGCGTCCGAGATCTCCTGAATCGTCGTCAGGCCCTCTCCGCGGACCGCGAGGAACAGCATGACGCGTAGAGAATAATCGGTATAGTCGGTCAGTCTCATGAGCGGATATGTCGTGTCGTAGTGATCGTGCCCCGAATCGACGGACGACATGCGCGTGTTGCGCGAAACACGCTGCCGGCATTGCCGATTCAACGGTCGCACCATAAGATGCGGCCTGACTGCACTTTATTGGGGGTGGCCGATCGCTATTGTGCGACAAAATCGCGCGCCCGTCCTGAGCCGCTACCCGGCCCTTTTTGACATGACTGCAACCCATTTCCCCGCCGACCGCTCCCCCGAACCACCGGCCAAGGCCGCGGCGCCCGATGAGGACAATATCCGCGCGCTCGTCCATACGTTCTACGAACGGGTGCGCGACGACGCGCTGCTCGGCCCCGTGTTCGACGCCAAGCTGGCGGGCCGCTGGGACCCGCATCTGGACAAGATGGTGACGTTCTGGACGAGCCTCGTGCTCGGCACCAAGGCGTATCGCGGCAACGTGCAAGCCGTGCACCAGCCGCTCGACGGCGTGGAGCCTGCGCATTTCAGCCGCTGGCTCGCGCTGTTCCTGAATACCGTCGAGGCGCGCTACGCGCCGGCGGCCGCGGTCCGCTTCATGGCGCCCGCGCTGCGGATCGCGCAAAGCCTGCAATTGAGCCGGTTCGGCTGGGACTACCGGATTCCGGCCGAGCAGCAGGCGCTGCTCGACCTGATCGCGCCGCCGCGCGCGGGCGACGCGCACGACGGCCACGATGCGCCGCGCCGGCCGCGCGGCGAGCCGTTTCCGGCGAAGTTCGTCGGCCGCGGCCCCGACGACGCCGACTGACGCGGCCCGGGCCGCGCTTCAGGCAGCCGGATCCGCGTTGCCGGACGCGACGCCCCAGCGCGCCAGCGCCGCATCGTCGCTGTCGCGCGCGTCGACCCAGCGTTCGCCGGCGGGCGTCATTTCCTTCTTCCAGAACGGCGCCTGCGTCTTCAGGTAATCCATCACGAATTCGCACGACGCGAACGCGTCTCCACGATGCGCCGCGACGGTCGCGACCAGCACGATCTGGTCGAGCGGCCGAAGCTTGCCGACCCGGTGCACGATCGCGACGTCGATCCCGGACCAGCGCGCGATCGCGTCGGCCGCGATCGTCTCGAGCGCCTTCTCCGTCATGCCCGGGTAATGCTCGAGTTCGAGCGTCTCGACGGCCGCGCCGTCGTTCAGGTCGCGCACCGTGCCCACGAAGCACGCGACCGCCCCCACCTTCGGATTGCGCGCGCGCAATGCCGCCAGCTCGGCGCCGACGTCGAAATCAGCGGTCTGGACCCGTACCGTCGCCATCGCGCCTCCTCA
Source organism: Burkholderia sp. GW821-FHT14F03 (assembly GCF_058803765.1). NCBI lineage: Bacteria > Pseudomonadati > Pseudomonadota > Betaproteobacteria > Burkholderiales > Burkholderiaceae > Burkholderia > Burkholderia sp. GW821-FHT14F03. Next base: position 14,996 of record NZ_JBXAPG010000007.1, on the reverse strand, counting down.
CCCGCCCGTGACCGGCGGGAAAAACGCCACTTCACAGCCCTCGGTGAGGCGCGTGCCGGCGTCGGTCATCGTGTGGTTGCACGCCATCCGCAACGCGCGGCCGTCCGCGAGCGTCTCCGCCCACACGCCGCCGCGCGCGCGCAACCAGGCCCGCACGTCGCCCACGGTCGCGACGCCGTCCGGCACGTCGACCGACTCGGCCGCCACGCCCAGCGCCTCGCGCACGCTCGCAAAAAATCTCAGTTCGATATTCATCTCGTCACACACTCCGCCCGGCGCTCAGCCGAGCAGTTCAGAAAAAGGCAGGAAGCGCACGGTCTCGCCCGCGCTGATCGCATGGTTCGGCGGGTTGTCGATGAGGCCGTCGCCCCACACGGTCGAGGTCAGCACCGCGGAACTCTGGTTCGGGAACAGATCGAGGCCGCCCGCCGCGTTCACGCGCGCGCGCAGGAACTCGTTGCGGCGGTCGGCCTTGGCCTGCGTGAAATCGGCGCGCAGCGACAGCGCGCGCGGCGCGACCTCGGTCACGCCCGCGACGCGCAACAGGAACGGCCGCACGAACAGCAGGAAGGTCGCGAAGCTCGACACCGGATTGCCCGGCAGCCCGACGAACCACGCTTCGCCGTCGGCCGCGCCCGGGCCGCGCCGCACCGCGCCGAACGCGAGCGGCTTGCCCGGCTTCATCGCGATCTGCCACAGCGCGAGCCGCCCTTCCGCCTCGACGGCCGGCTTCACGTGATCCTCGTCGCCGACCGACACGCCGCCGCTCGTCACGATCAGGTCGTGCGCGCGCGCGGCCTCGCGCAGCGTCGCGCGGGTCGCGTCGAGCGCATCCGGCACGATGCCGTAGTCGGTCACCTCGCAGCCGAGCCGTTCGAGCAGCCCGCGCAGCGTGAAGCGGTTCGAGTTGTAGATCGCGCCGGGCCGCAACGGCTCGCCCGGCATCGTCAGCTCGTCGCCCGTGAAGAACACCGCGACCTTCACGCGCCGCGTCACCGCGAGCTGCGCGCAGCCGACCGACGCCGCGAGGCCGAGCGCCTGCGGCGTGAGGCGCACGCCCGCGGGCAGGATCACCGCGCCGCGCCGGATGTCCGCGCCCTGCGCCGTGATCCATTCGCCCGGCTTCGGTGTGTGCAGGATGTCGACCGCGTCGCCCGCGGGCGCCGTCTGCTCCTGCATCACGACGGCGTCCGCGCCCGGCGGCACGGTGGCGCCCGTGAACACGCGCGCGGCGGTGCCGGGCACGAGCGGCTCGGCCGGATGGCCGGCCGGGATCCGCTGCGACACCGGCAGGCGGCGCTCGCCGTGCATCAGGTCGGCGACCCGCACCGCATAGCCGTCCATCGCGCTCGTGTGCATCGGCGGCACGTCGAGCGGCGACACCACGTCGGCCGCGAGCACGCGGCCCAGCGCGTCGAGCGTCGCGACGGTTTCGGTTTCGGCGAGCGGGCGCGCCGCACCGAGCAGCGTCGCCAGCGCGTCGGCCGTCGACAGCATCGGCGCGCGCGGCGCCTGGGAAGTGGGTTCGGACATCGAGTGGGGAAATAAGGAAACGGATGCGCCATTGTAACGACGCCCCCGGGGTCGCGCGCGATCGGCGCGACCCCGGGGGCGTCGGCCCCGGGCCGCGCGGGCCCGGGCGGACAGGCGCGTCAGGCGCGTCAGGCGCCCGTATGGGCGGCGATGAAGGCCTTGACGGACTCCACCTGCGCGGGCACCACCTCGAAACGCTGCGGCAGCGCCTCGAGGCCGGCGAACGCGGCCGGACGCTCGGGCTCGCGCTGCAGCGCCTCGCGGATCGTTTCGCCGAATTTCACCGGCTGCGCGGTCTCGAGCACGATCATCGGCACGCCGGGCTGCAGGTGCGCGCGCGCGACCTTCAGGCCGTCGGCCGTATGCGTGTCGATCATCGCGCCGTAGCGCTCGAACACGTCGCGGATCGTCGCGAGGCGATCGGCATGGCTGCTGCTGCCCGACACGAAGCCGAACTCGCCGACCCGCGCGAAATCGCCGCTCGCGGCGAGGTCGAAGCCACCCTTTTCCTCGACGTCGCGGAACAGTTGCAGCACCCGCGCCGGATCGCGGCCGAGCAGGTCGAACACGAAGCGCTCGAAGTTCGAGGCCTTCGAAATGTCCATGCTCGGGCTGCTCGTGTGGTACGTGTGCGCCGCGCTGCGCACCCGGTAGGCGCCCGTGCGGAAGAATTCGTCGAGCACGTCGTTCTCATTGGTCGCGACCACGAGCTTCTCGATCGGCAGGCCCATCATGCGGGCGATATGGCCCGCGCAGACATTGCCGAAATTGCCCGACGGCACCGTGAACGACACCCGCTCGCCGTTGTGCGAGGTCGCCGCGAAGTAGCCCTTGAAATAGTAGACGACCTGCGCCACCACCCGCGCCCAGTTGATCGAGTTGACCGTGCCGATCTTGTGGCGCGCCTTGAACGCGTGATCGTTCGACACCGCCTTCACGATGTCCTGGCAGTCGTCGAATACGCCCTCGACCGCGAGGTTGAAGATGTTCGGATCCTGCAGGCTGTACATCTGCGCGGTCTGGAACGCGCTCATCTTGCGATGCGGCGACAGCATGAACACGCGCACCCCGGCCTTGCCCCGCATCGCGTACTCGGCCGCGCTGCCGGTGTCGCCCGAGGTCGCGCCGAGGATGTTGAGCGTCTCGCCCTGCTTCGCGAGCGCGTACTCGAACAGGTTGCCGAGCAGCTGCATCGCCATGTCCTTGAACGCGAGCGTCGGACCGTTCGACAGCTCGAGCAGCGCGACCGGCGCGCCGCCCTCGACGCCGAGCGACTTGAGCGGCGTGATGTCGGCCGCGTTCTCGCCGTGGCGCGTATGGCGGTACACGTCGGCCGTGTAGGTGCGGCGCGTGATCGCGCGCAGGTCGTCGGCCGGGATGTCGTCGCTGAACTTCGAGAGGATCTCGAACGCGAGATCCGCGTACGACAGCGCGCGCCAGCGCGCCAGCTCGTCGGCCGAGACGCGCGGGTAGTCGGCGGGCAAGTACAGGCCGCCGTCCTTCGCGAGGCCGCCGAGCAGGATGTCGGAGAACGTGTGGCGCTCGCCGATGCCGGCGCCGCGAGTGGAGAGGTAATTCATGTCGTCCGCCTCAGTTGAGTGCTTCCATGCGTAGCTTCGTGACCTTCGACACGACCGTCGACAGCGCCTCGATGCCCGCGATCGCCGCATTGACGTTGCGCTCGACCGTCTCGTGCGTGATCAGGATGATGTCGGTCTCGCCCTTCGCGGCGTCGACCTGCTCCGATTCCTTCTGCAGCAGCGCGTCGATCGAGATCCCCGACGCGGCGAGCAGGCGCGTGATGTCGGCGAGCACGCCCGTCTGGTCCGCGACGCGCAGGCGCAGGTAGTAGCCGCTCGTCACGTCCTCGATCGGCAGGATCGGCGTGTTCGACAGGCTTTCCGGCTGGAACGCGAGATGCGGCACGCGATGCTCCGGATCGGCCGTGTGCAGGCGCGTGACGTCGACCAGATCGGCCACCACGGCCGAGGCGGTGGGCTCGGCGCCCGCGCCCTTGCCATAGTAAAGCGTCGTGCCGACCGCGTCGCCGTGCACGACGACCGCGTTCATCGCGCCCTCGACGTTCGCGAGCAGGCGCTTCTCCGGAATCAGCGTCGGATGCACGCGCAGCTCGATGCCGCGCTCGGTGCGGCGCGTGATGCCGAGCAGCTTGATCCGGTAGCCGAGTTCCTCCGCGTAGCGGATGTCCGTCGCCGCGAGCTGGCTGATGCCCTCGACGTACGCGCGGTCGAACTGCACCGGCACGCCGAACGCGATCGCGCTCATGATGGTCGCCTTGTGCGCGGCGTCGACGCCCTCGATGTCGAAGGTCGGATCCGCCTCCGCATAGCCGAGCGCCTGCGCGGCCTTCAGCGCGGTCGCGAAATCGAGGCCGCGGTCGCGCATCTCGGACAGGATGTAGTTGGTCGTGCCGTTGATGATGCCCGCGATGTACTGGATGCGGTTCGCGGTGAGCCCTTCGCGCAGCGCCTTGATGATGGGGATGCCGCCCGCGACGGCCGCCTCGAACGCGACCATCACGCCGCGCGCGCTCGCCGCCGCGAAAATCTCGTTGCCGTGCACCGCGAGCAGCGCCTTGTTCGCGGTCACGACGTGCTTGCCGTTCGCGATCGCGCGCAGCACCAGCTCGCGCGCGAGCCCCGTGCCGCCGATCATCTCGGCGACGATCGCGATCGACGGATCGTCGACCACCGCGTTGAAGTCGTCGGTCAGCTGCGCCGCGCCGACGCTGCCGCCCGCGGCGGCGAGCGCCTTGGCCGGATTGCGGACAGCGATGCGCGTGACCTCGATGCCCCGTCCCGCGCGACGCTTGATTTCTTCCTGGTTGCGGCCCAGTACCGTGAAGGTGCCGCTGCCCACCGTGCCGAAGCCCAACAGGCCAACTTTGATCGGTTCCATGCTGCGTGTGATCTGTGATGAAAAAGGGAAAAACGCGTGCCGCTCAGGCCGCGTGACGTTTGCGATAGCCGTCGAGGAAGCGCGCGATCCGGTTGATCGAATCCGCCAGGTCCTCGAGGTTCGGCAGGAACACCACCCGGAAATGGTCCGGGGTCGGCCAGTTGAAGCCCGTGCCCTGCACGAGGAGCACGCGCTCCTTGAGCAGCAGGTCGAGAATGAATTGCTGGTCGTTCTCGATCGGATACAGCTTCGGGTCGAGACGCGGGAACATGTAGAGCGCGGCCTCCGGCTTCACGCACGACACGCCCGGAATCGCCGTGAGCATCTCGTAGGCCAGCTCGCGCTGCTTGTACAGGCGCCCGGACGGCACGATCAGCTCGTTGATGCTCTGGTAGCCGCCGAGCGCGGTCTGGACCGCGAACTGGCCGGGCACGTTCGCGCACAGCCGCATCGACGACAGGATCCCGAGCCCCTCCAGGTAGTCCTTCGCGCGCGCGCGGTTCGCGCCCGCGAGGCCCGACACGAACATCCAGCCGGCCCGGTAGCCGCACGAGCGATAGCTCTTCGACAGGCTGTTGAAGGTGACGATCACCACGTCCTCGGCGAGCGACGCGAGCGCCGTGTGCGACTTGCCGTCGTAGACGATCTTGTCGTACACCTCGTCCGCGAAGATCACGAGGCCGTGCTGGCGCGCGATCGCGACCAGCTCGCGCAGCAGCTCGTCGGAATAAAGCGCGCCCGTCGGATTGTTCGGATTGATCACGACGAGCGCCTTCGTGTTCGGCGTGATCTTGCGGCGGATGTCGTCGAGGTCCGGCATCCAGCGGTTCGACTCGTCGCACACGTAATGCACGGGCGTGCCGCCCGACAGGCTCACCGCCGCGGTCCACAGCGGATAGTCGGGCGCCGGCAGCAGCACTTCGTCGCCGTCGTTCAGCAGGCCCTGGGTCGCCATCACGATCAGCTCGGACGCGCCGTTGCCGATGTAGATGTCGTCCAGCTCCACGCCCTTCACGCCCTTTTGCTGCGTGTAGTGCATGACCGCCTTGCGCGCCGCGAACACGCCCTTCGAGTCGGAATAGCCGGACGCGCCCGGCAGGTTGCGGATCATGTCCTGGATGATTTCGTCGGGCGCTTCGAAGCCGAACGGGGCCAGATTGCCGATGTTCAGCTTGATGATGCGGTGCCCCTCGTCTTCGAGGCGCTTCGCGTGCTCGAGCACCGGGCCACGAATGTCGTAGCACACGTTGAGCAGCTTGTTCGATTTCTGAATCGGTTTCACGGCGGACATGTTCCTGGATAACGCCTGCGGGCCTGGGGGGACGGGGATCGAGACTGGAAAGCGGCCGGTCGTGCACGCTGCCTAGGACAGATCTGAAGCGGTGTTCGCGCGCGACTTGTGGCGGCGCACGAGACAATCGCCGCCCGGGGGCGGCTAAAAAGCTATAATTTAGCGGATTTTGGCTGACTTTCGCAATGCACCATTCCGGGTCAGGCTCTCGCGCCGGCCCGACCGGCCGGGGGCCGGCGCGTTGCGGAAGCCGCCCGGGCCCGTTACCGGGCCTCTTGTCAGTCCCTTTCGGAATCGCGGAACACCAATTTGAAACTGCACCAGGATACGAGCGCCGCGCTCAATACCGTCACCGGCTATGGCCCCGATTACGTCGAGATCAACCTCGCACGCCACGACGGCAGCGTGATCGTGCTGCCCAGCGGGCCCGTGATCGCGTGGCCGGTCGCGTCCTTCGACGCGCTGTCGGCCGAACATTTCGAACTGCTGGTGGCCCCCGCGCCCGAAGTGGTCATCTTCGGTAGCGGCGCGACGCTGCGCTTCCCGCACCCGCGCCTCACCGCCCAGCTGACCGCACGGCGGATCGGCGTCGAAACCATGGACTTCCAGGCCGCCTGCCGGACCTACAACATCCTGATGGCGGAAGGCCGCAAGGTGGCGGCCGCGTTGCTGATTGAACGCTGACCCGGCCCTTCCGGTCACACGCTCCGGCCCGCTCGCGGGCCCGCGGGTCGCGCGCTGCGCCGCCCGCGACTTCCCTACTCCGATCTACAGGCTATTTTCATGAACGATACGCCGTCGAGGCTACCGCTCAACCGCGCCGCGCTGCTGCTCCTGCTCGCCGCGCTCGCCGTCATCTGGTTCGCGCCGCTCGGCCTGCGCCACCTGATTCCCAGCGACGAAGGCCGCTACGCCGAAATGGCGCGCGAAATGTTCGCGACGGGCGACTGGATCACGCCGCGCTACAACGGCTACAAGTACTTCGAAAAGCCGCCGCTGCAGACCTGGCTGAACGCGCTGACCTTCGCCTGGTTCGGCCTCGGTGAATGGCAGGCGCGCCTGTACACGGCGCTCGCGAGCTTCGCGGGCGTGCTGGTGGTCGGCTACACCGGCGCGCGAGTGTTCAATCCGCTCGCCGGCTTCTGCGCCGCGATGGTGCTCGCGACCGCGCCGTACTGGAACCTGATGGGCCACTTCAACGCGCTCGACATGGGCCTGTCGTTCTGGATGGCGCTCTCGCTGTGCGCGCTGCTGCTCGCGCAGCGGCCCGCCCTGCCGGCGCGCGCCGCGCGCGGCTGGATGTGGCTCTGCTGGGCGGCGATGGCCTTCGCCGTGCTGTCGAAGGGGCTCGTCGGGCTGATCCTGCCCGGCGCGGTGCTGGTGCTGTACACGCTCGTCACGCGCGACTGGGCGCTGTGGAAACGCCTGTACCTCGTGAGCGGCCTCGTGATCTTCTTCGCGATCGTGACGCCGTGGTTCGTGCTGGTCCAGCAGCGCAACCCCGAGTTCTTCAATTTCTTCTTCATCGTCCAGCAGTTCCGCCGCTACCTGACGCCCGAACAGAACCGCCCCGGCCCGTTCTACTACTTCGTGCCCGTGCTTCTCGTCGGCTTCCTGCCGTGGCTGTCGATCAGCTTTCAGAGCCTGCGCCATGCGCTGCGGATGCCGCGCCAGCCGAACGGCTTCGCGCCGATGACCCTGCTGCTGATCTGGAGCGCCTTCATCTTCCTGTTCTTCAGCGCATCGCACTCGAAGCTGATCTCGTACGTGCTGCCCGTCGCGCCCGCGCTCGCGCTCGTGATCGGCGCGTACCTGCCGCTCGTGACCCGCGAACAGTTCCGCCGCCACCTGCTCGGCTACCTGCTGTTCCTCGTCGCGGCCGCCGTCGGCACGCTCTCGCTCGGCCACCTCGGCGACCCGCGCACGCCGAACTTCCAGTACGTCGCGTTCCAGAAATGGGTGTATGCGGCGCTCGTCGTCGCGTTCGCGCTGACGCTGGTCGCAGTCCGCCTGAACCGCCTCGGCCGCGCCGGCGTCGTCGCCGCGGCCACCGCGTTCGGCGCGGGCTGGCTGCTGCTCGGCACGATCGGCGGCACCGGCCACGACCAGTTCGGCCGCTACAGCTCGGGCGCCCTCATCGCGCCCGCGATCCGCGCGGAACTGGCGAAGCTGCCGCCCGACACGCCGTTCTATTCGGTCGAGGCGCTCGATCACACGCTGCCGTTCTACGTGCGTCACACGACCATCATGGTCGCGCGCGAGGACGAGCTGTCGTTCGGCATCTCGGTCGAGCCGAGCAAGTGGATCCCCACCGTCGACCAGTGGATCGAACGCTGGAAGGCCGACCGCTACGCGCTCGCGCTGATGTCGCCCGAACGCTACCGGCAGCTCGCCGGACAAGGCCTGCCAATGCAGGTGATCGCCCAGGACAACCGGCGCGTCGTCGTCGCGAAGCCGCAACAACCGTAAGCGAGGCCCGATCACCATGAACCCGGTTTCCCTCATCTGCATCGTCACCGGCGTGATGCTCAACGCGTGCGCGCAACTGCTGCTGAAGGCAGGCGTGAACGCGGTTGGACACTTCGAATTCACCCGTGCGAACATTATCCCCGTCGGCTTCAAGATCGCGACCCAGCTGCCGATCATCGGCGGCCTCGCCTGCTACGTGCTGAGCGTCGTGGTCTGGATCGTCGGCTTGTCCCGCGTGGACGTATCGATCGCCTACCCGATGCTGTCGCTCGGTTATGTCGTCAACGCCTTCGCCGCCTGGTATCTGTTCGGCGAGGTGCTGTCGGTGCAGCGCCTGGTCGGCATCGGCATCATCCTGATCGGCGTGCTGGTGCTCGCGCGCAGCTGACGCCGCGGGCCGCGCCGGCCGCCCGCCAACCGACAAAAAGAGACGTAGCATTTGCGTCAACCGGTGTTAAATGCGCGTTTCGGGCGCCCGTCCGATCCGTCCCTTTAACGCCATCACGATCACGAGCCAGGACTCCATGAGCCAGACCACCGTTCCGTTTTTGCCGTTCGTCAAACCCGAGATCGACGAAGAGACCATCCAGGGCGTCGCCGAAGTGCTGCGTTCGGGCTGGATCACCACCGGCCCGCAGTGCGCCGCCTTCGAGGCCGCGCTGTCCGACTACGTCGGCGGCCGTCCGGTGCGGGTCTTCAACTCGGGCACCGCGACGCTCGAGATCGGCCTGCGGATCGCGGGCGTCGGCCCGGGCGACGAGGTGATCACGACCCCGGCGTCGTGGGTCGCCACCGCCAACGTGATCCTCGAGACCGGCGCGACGCCCGTCTTCGTCGACATCGACCCGGTCACGCGCAATCTCGACCTCGACCTGCTCGAACGGGCGATCACGCCGCGCACCAAGGCCGTGATCCCGGTCTATCTCGCGGGCCTGCCGGTCGACATGGACCGCCTGTACGCGATCGCGCGCGCGCACCAGCTGCGCGTGATCGAGGATGCCGCGCAGGCGCTCGGCGCGACCTGGAAGGGCCGCCGCATCGGCGCGTTGGGCGACATCGTGTCGTTCAGCTTCCATCCGAACAAGAACCTGACCTCGATCGAAGGCGGCGCGCTCGTGCTGAACGACGCGGACGAGGCCCGCCTCGCGGAGAAGTACCGGCTGCAGGGCATCACCCGCACCGGTCCCGACGGCATGGACTGCGACGTGCTCGGCGGCAAGTACAATCTCACCGACGTCGCCGCCCGGGTCGGGCTCGGCCAGCTGCCGCACCTCGAACGCTTCAACGCGCAGCGCCGCGTGCTCGCGCGCGCGTATTTCGACGCGTTCGCCGGCGGCAGCGCGCTCGGGCTCGGCGTCGGCCTGCCGGTCGAGGATTTCGAGCACGGCAACTGGCACATGTTCCAGATCACGCTGCCGCTCGAACGCCTGTCGATCACGCGCGGCGAATTCATGGCGCAGCTGAAGCAACGCGGGATCGGCTCGGGCATGCACTACCCGGCGATCCACCTGTTTACGCTGTACCGCGCGCTCGGTTTCAAGGAAGGCATGTTCCCGCACGCCGAGCGCTTCGGCGCGAGCACCGTCACGCTGCCGCTGTTCACTCAGATGAACGGCGACGATGTGCGGCGCGTGGTCGAGGCCGTCAACCAGATTTGCGATCAATACGGAAAATAAGCGGAAATATGAGTCAGCTTGAAGCACGCGCCGGACAACCGGGCGCGGCGAACCCCGAAGTCTCGGTCGTCATCCCCGTGTACAACGAGGAAGACGGCCTCGCCGCGCTCTTCGCGCGCCTGTACCCGGCGCTCGACGCGCTCGGCACCGCCTACGAAGTGATCCTCGTCAACGACGGCAGCCGCGACCGCTCGGCCGCCATGTTGGCGGACCAGTTCCGGGTGCGTCCCGACACCACGCGCGTCGTGTTGCTGAACGGCAATTACGGCCAGCACATGGCGATCCTCGCCGGCTTCGAGCAGTCGCGCGGCGATATCGTCGTGACGCTCGACGCCGACCTGCAGAATCCGCCCGAGGAAATCCGCAAGCTGGTCGAACAGATCCGCGCCGGCCACGACTACGTCGGCTCGATCCGCATGCAGCGCCAGGACAGCCTGTTCCGCCGCAAGGCGTCGGCCGCGATGAACCGGCTGCGCGAACGCATCACGCGGATCAAGATGACCGACCAGGGCTGCATGCTGCGCGCGTACAGCCGCCACGTGATCGACACGATCAACCGCTGCGGCGAGGTGAACACCTTCATCCCGGCGCTCGCGTACACGTTCGCGCAGAACCCGACGGAAATCGAGGTCGCGCACGAGGAACGCTTCGCGGGCGAATCGAAGTACTCGATGTACAGCCTGATCCGCCTCAACTTCGACCTCGTGACCGGCTTCTCGGTCGTGCCGCTGCAATGGCTGTCGTTCATCGGCGTGATCTTGTCGCTCGGCTCCGCCGCGCTGTTCGTGCTGCTGCTCGTGCGCCGCTTCATCGTCGGGGCGGAAGTCCAGGGCGTCTTCACGCTGTTCGCGATCACGTTCTTCCTGCTCGGCGTGATCATCTTCGCGCTCGGCCTGCTCGGCGAATACATCGGCCGCATCTACCAGCAGGTGCGCGCGCGGCCGCGCTACCTGATCCAGACCGTGCTGGAAACACGCGACGGCCAGCCCGGCGTCACGCTGCCCGGCCGCCGGGATCTCGCGCAATGAAACCGCGCGCCGTCGTCTTCGCGTACCACAACGTCGGGGTCCGCTGCCTGCAGGTGCTGCTCGCGCGCGGCGTCGAGGTCTCGCTCGTCGTCACCCACGAGGACAGCCCGACCGAGAACATCTGGTTCGGCAGCGTCGCGTCGCTCGCGGCCGAGCACGGGATCCCCGTGATCACGCCCGCCGATCCGCGCGACCCCGCGCTGCGCGACGCGGTCGCGGCCGCGCGGCCGGACTTCATCTTCTCGTTCTACTACCGGCACATGCTGCCGCTCGCGCTGCTCGCGCTCGCGCCGCGCGGCGCCTACAACATGCACGGCTCGCTGCTGCCGAAGTATCGCGGCCGCGTGCCGACCAACTGGGCGGTGCTGAACGGCGAGACCGAAACCGGCGCGACCCTGCACGAGATGGCCGAGAAGCCGGACGCGGGCGCGCTGCTCGGCCAGACGGCCGTGCCGATCCTGCCCGACGACACCGCCGCGCAGGTCTTCGACAAGGTCACCGTCGCGGCCGAACAGACGCTCTGGCGCGTGCTGCCCGCGCTGCTCGCCAGCGAGGCGCCACACCTGCCGAACGACCTGTCGCAGGGCAGCTACTACGGCGGGCGCAAGCCCGAGGACGGGCGGATCGACTGGTCGCAGCCGGCCGCGCGCGTCTACAACCTGATCCGGGCGGTCGCGCCCCCTTATCCGGGCGCGTTTACCGACCTGCACGGCAGCCGTTTCGTGATCGCCCGGGCCCGGCTCGCGGCGCCCGGCTCACCCGCCGCGCGGGCCGCGGCCGATTTGCCGGCGGGCCTGCACGTAAGCGATAATGCGCTATTCGGCGTTTGCGGCGACAGCCGCGCCGTCTCCATTCTGGAACTGCGGCACGCGCGCGACGACGGCGAGGCCGTCGTATCCCCCGCGGCGTTCGCGCAGTTCATTCACTCTTCCCGTCATTCATGAAAGCGAAAAAAGTCCTGATCCTGGGTGTGAACGGCTTCATCGGCCACCACCTGTCGAAGCGCATCCTCGAGACCACCGATTGGGAAGTCTTCGGCATGGACATGCAGACCGACCGGCTCGGCGACCTCGTCAAGCACGAACGCATGCATTTCTTCGAGGGTGACATCACGATCAACAAGGAGTGGGTCGAGTATCACGTGAAGAAGTGCGACGTGATCCTGCCGCTGGTCGCGATCGCGACGCCCGCGACCTACGTGCAGCAGCCGCTGCGCGTGTTCGAGCTCGACTTCGAGGCGAACCTGCCGATCGTGCGTTCGGCCGTCAAGTACGGCAAGCACCTGGTGTTCCCGTCGACCTCCGAGGTCTACGGCATGTGCGCGGACGAGCAGTTCGACCCGGATGCCTCCGCCCTCACCTACGGCCCGATCAACAAGCCGCGCTGGATCTACGCGTGCTCGAAGCAGTTGATGGACCGCGTGATCTGGGGCTACGGCATGGAAGGCCTGAACTTCACGCTGTTCCGCCCGTTCAACTGGATCGGCCCGGGCCTCGACTCGATCTACACGCCGAAGGAAGGCAGCTCGCGCGTGGTGACGCAGTTCCTCGGCCACATCGTGCGCGGCGAGAACATCAGCCTCGTCGACGGCGGCTCGCAAAAGCGCGCGTTCACCGATATCGACGACGGCATCAGCGCGCTGATGAAGATCATCGACAACGCGAACGGCGTCGCGTCGGGCAAGATCTACAACATCGGCAACCCGGGCAACAACTACTCGGTGCGCGAACTCGCGCACAAGATGCTCGAACTGGCCGCCGAATATCCCGAGTACGCCGACTCCGCGAAGCACGTGAAGCTCGTCGAGACCACCTCGGGCGCCTACTACGGCAACGGCTACCAGGACGTGCAGAACCGCGTGCCGAAGATCGAGAACACGATGCAGGAACTCGGCTGGGCGCCGCAGTCGTCGTTCGACGACGCGCTGCGCAAGATCTTCGAAGCGTACCGCGGCCACGTCGGCGAAGCACGCGCGCTCGTCGAGCAGCAAGGCTGAGGACCGCCCCGCTTGGCCCGCATCGTTCTCAAGATCGACGTCGACACGCTGCGCGGCACCCGCGAAGGCGTGCCGAACCTCGCCCGCATCTTCGACCGCTACGCCGCCCGCGCGACCTTCCTGTTCAGCCTCGGCCCGGATCACACCGGCTGGGCGATGCGGCGGGTGCTGCGGCCGGGCTTCCTGAAGAAAGTCTCACGCACCTCGGTGGTCGAGCACTACGGCATCAAGCAGCTGATGTACGGCGTGCTGCTGCCGGGTCCTGACATCGGCCGGCGCGCGCGCGCGGACATGCGCGCGATCCACGAGGCCGGCTTCGAGTGCGGCATCCACACCTGGGACCACGTGTACTGGCAGGACAACGTCCGGCACCGTCCGCCCGAGTGGACCGCGCGCGAGATGCAGAAAAGCCACGCGCGCTTCGTCGACATCTTCGGCGCGCCGCCCGTCACCCACGGCGCGGCCGGCTGGCAGATGAACGACGCGGCGTTCGAGCAGATCGACGCGTGGGGCATGCGCTACGCCTCCGACGGGCGCGGCCACTCGCCGTACCTGCCGGTGGTCGGCGGCCGCACGCTCGGTCACGTGCAGATGCCGACCACGCTGCCGACGCTCGACGAAGTGCTCGGCATCGACGGCATCGACACCGGCAACGTCGCCGCCCACCTGTTGAAGCACACCGAGCGCAATCCGCACGACCAGGTCTTCACGCTGCACGCGGAGCTGGAAGGGCAGAAGCTCGCGCCGGTGTTCGAGCAGCTGCTCGCCGGCTGGCGCGCGCAAGGCCACACGTTCGCCACGATGGGCGACTACCATGCGACGCTGGACCGCGCCACGCTGCCATCGTACCCTGTCGTATGGGGCGAGATCCCCGGCCGCTCCGGCGAGCTGATCGTCCAGCCCGACTAGGTCGGGCCGCGGGCCGGCCGCCTCGGCCGGCCCTCGCCTGGCGCGTCCGCGCCGTTTCCATAACAACAGGAGAATCACGTGTCCGTCGAAGTCGACCGTCAAGTTCCCGATTTCACCGCGCCGGCCACGGGCGGCGATTTTTCGCTGTCCGGACTGAACGGCAAGAAGCTCGTGCTGTATTTCTATCCGAAGGACAACACGCCCGGCTGCACGACCGAAGGCCTGCAGTTCCGCGATCTCTATCCGAAGTTCAAGAAGGCCGGCGCCGAAGTGGTCGGCGTGTCGCGCGACAGCCTGCGCTCGCACGAGAACTTCAAGGCCAAGCTCGAACTGCCGTTCCCGCTGATTTCCGATCCCGACGAGACGCTGTGCGCGCTCTTCGATGTCATGAAATTGAAGAAAATGTATGGCAAGGAAGTGCGCGGCATCGAGCGCTCGACCTTCCTGATCGACGCCGACGGAGTCCTGCGCCAGGCATGGCGTGGCGTGAAAGTACCAGGTCATGTCGACGACGTGCTGAGTGCTGTACAAGCGCTTTGAGCCGCGCTATATTGGGCTTCAATGAATGCCAGTCCGCACCATTTTTCTCGTAGCTGCGCCGGTGGTCGAAGCAACGCAGGTTCGCATCTGACGCGCAGCACGACGGTTGAAGCCGAGCCGCTCGCCCCGTTCGGGGCAGCGGCTTTTTTCATGGTTTTCGCGCCGGGCGCCCTTGCCTGGCGGTCCATCCCGTCAAGGAGCTGACCGAAATCTAGGCGAACCGGCGTTTCGAAACCCCAGGTGCGCCACTGCGCGCAAACTGCCCCCGCGGGCAGGATGCGATCGGCGGCGCACTCCATGCGACACGATTCCTCCCGAGGGACACCATGCCTTTGCCTACTCCCCCCAGCAAGCTCGGCAGTCTGCTGCCACCCGACGACTACAAGGCGAAAGCGCGGCCCGCGAAAGCCGCCAAATCGGCCGCCGCAGGGGATCCCGCGCAGGCGTCCGAATTCGGCGCGGCAAGCGTCGCCGACCCGATGGCGCCCGCCGCCAACACCGCCGCGCCGCTGCGCTCGGTCGCCGCGCCCGAGGCCGCCGAGCCCGCGCCGCGCGCCCGCAAGTCCCGCCAGACCGCGGCGCTGCTGCTGTCTCTTTTCCCCATCTCCCAGCCCACGCGACATACATATTCATCT
>NZ_JBXAPG010000006.1:190727-231239 GCF_058803765.1 Burkholderia sp. GW821-FHT14F03 | reverse complement strand
GCGCTCCAGGCGTCGGCTTGATTGAATCCGGTTTAGGTAGCCGTAGATGTATATTTTCAGCAGCACTGCCGGATGGTAGGAGGGGCGGCCTGTCGTCGAAGGCGTAACACTGGTGAAGCCAAGTGTGTGCAGATCAAGCTCTTCGACAAAGGCCTCGACGATCCTGACCGGGTTATCCTCGGCAACGAAATCGTCCAGGCATTCGGGCAATAGCGCTACCTGCTTGCGGTCATCGCCTTCAACGAATCGCTTCATGGGCAGCCCATCCTGAATGCGTTGATTCAGTCTAGACGATCAACGCGTTTTCACACAGCCTCGGTCGAAAACAGCCCCCTGAACAAGGTCGAGCGCAAATTTTACGCCTACCTTTCTGATTATCTCCTTGTCACACAAGGCACAAAAAATGCGCCGCCAGGACGCCTGACGCATATGCTTTTCACCGCTTCGTGACGACGACCATCTGGCTTGCGATGGTTTCGGCCGGCAACTGGCGATCGAAACCATCGCATTCAGCTGCACCATAGCGCCCACATCGCGCCGTCCGCCCCCGAAATAGATCCTCGCCAACCAATCTTTCAAATCGAAAGGCAAATCCCCAAACATGTACGTACACGTACGCGTTGTAGTAAACTGCGCAGCATCAAGCACCCCGCTGCCCCGCCATGTTTCCCGAATGCCCGCTCACGATCCGACACGTCGCACAACGGCCTGACCTCACGCCGCTTTACCACGCGCACCGCCAGCGGTGCGAAGCAAAAAAACCGCACCTCGCACGCGAACGACACGCAACACAAACCGCCAGTCAAACCCCGCCGCCCCACCCCAAGGCCTCATCATGAGCGCCACACCCCTACACCGCTCCCCCACCTCCCTCGCCCCTCTCCGCCACCTGACCCTCCCCTGGGCGATCGCGCTCGCCACCGGCCTCGACTATTTCGACAACTCGTCGTTTTCCTTCTTCCTCAGCTACATCGCAGGCGGCGTCAACTCCGCACCGGACGAACTCGTCTGGGCATCGAGCGCCTACGCCGCCGCCTCCGTGGTCGGCATCCTGCAACAACAATGGTGGGTCGAGCGTATCGGCTACCGGCGCTACATCAGCGGTTCGCTACTCCTATTCGCAGCCGGCTCGATCATGGCGATGCTCAGCGAATCCTCACTCGAACTGGCATTCGCACGCGGTTTCCAGGGCTATTTCATCGGCCCGATGATGAGCGCATGCCGAATCCTTCTACAAACCACCTTCCCCCCACAGCGCCGCGCGAGCGGCACGCGCGCGTTCCTGATGATGATCCTGCTCGGCAGCGCGCTCGCGCCGCTCGTGGGCGGTTATCTGATCGCGGATTTCGGCTGGCGCGCGCTGTTCGCATGCAATGCCTTCCCGGGCATCGGTTTCGCCACACTCACGCTGTTCACGCTGCCGCCCGCCGGCAAGGTCGCACCGGACCAGCGCGGCGACGCGCATCTGTGGCCGTACCTGGTATTCGCGTTCGCACAGGGCGCCCTGCAGGTCGCGATGCAGCAGGTGCGCTTCGAACTGTTCACCGCGTCGCCGGAGTCGATCCTGCTGACCGCGGCCGCCCTGCTCTGCCTCGGCTGGTTCGGCTGGCACCAGTGGCACCATCCGAAGCCGCTGATGCGGCTGCACATGCTGCGCGAACGCACCTACCAGACCGGCATCGCGCTTTACATCGGCTACTACTACATCAGCAACGCGCTCGGCTATCTCGTATCGCGCTTCCTTGAAGGCGGGCTCGCCTACCCGGTCGAGAACGCCGGCAGGCTGGTCGGCTGCGCATCGCTCGTGTCGCTGACGGCGGCCTTCGCGTATTTCCGCTACTCGGCGCGCATCCCGCACAAGAAATGGCTGATCGTCCCTGGCTTCATGCTGGCCGTGGCGGTCAGCGCGTGGATGGCCAGCATGCCGCCGGACGTCAGCATGGCCTGGCTCGTCGTGCCGCTCGTGCTGCGCGGCATGCTGCTCTTGTTCATCGCGCTGCCGAACGCCGGCATCACGTTCCGGATCTTCGCGATCGAGGAATATCACAACGGCTACCGCCTCAAGAACATCGTCAAGCAGCTGACGTTCTCGTTCTCCACCGCGACGATGATCATTCTCGACCAGCATCGGCGCGCGGCGCACGAAACCCGGCTCACCGAATTCGTGAACCTGTACAACCCGCGCTTCCAGGAAACCTTCGGCGCACTCAGCCAGGCGTTCGAGCGCATGGGTCACGCAGCAGGCGACGCGCACGCCCTCGCGCTCGCGCAGATCAGCCGCATGGTCACGCAGCAGGCGAGCTTTCTCGGCACGCTCGACGGCTTCTGGTTCATCGCGGCCGTCGCGACCGCCTATTGCGTGTTCGCGATCGCGCAGACGCAGATCGACTGAGCGGCGCGTCTCACTCCTTGGCCGTGCGCGGCGGATGCATCGCCGCCGCGAAGAAGCGTCGCAATTCCTCCATCCACTCCGCCCGCGCCGCCGTCACGTCGAACGCGCGCCGGCCGTCCGCCGCATGCGACTTGCGCCACGCGGCCGCCGCGGCACGCGCGGCGCCTGCGCGCGCCGCGTCGAGTTCGAGGCTGCGCAGCGCATGATCGGCGATCAGCGTGACGCCCGCGCGCGCCACCTCCAGCACGCCGCCCGCGACCAGGAAACGGTGTGACGCGCCGTCGCCCGCATCGATCACGGTGACCACGCCCGCGCGCACCCGCGTCAGCAGCGGCGCATGCCGGGCATAGATGCCCAGCTCGCCGCGCTCGCCGGGCACGGTCACGAAATGCGCGTCGCCGGCGAACAGCGTCGCCTCCGCGCTGACGACATCAAGTCGGAAGGAAGTCTCGGCCATCGCGTTCATCCGATCGCCGCGGCGCCGGCCACGATCTCGCACAGCTCCGTCGTGATCTGCGCCTGGCGGGTTTTCTGGTAGACGTGCCGCAGTTCGCTCAGCATCTCGTCCGCGTTGCGCGTCGCATTCTGCATCGCGAACATCCGCGCGCACTGTTCGCATGCGAAATTCTCGACCACCGCGTGATAGAAGCACGCCTCGACATGGCGCAGCAGCACGGTTTCCACGACCGGCTTCGGCGCGGGCTCATACAGGTAATCGGCGGCGAGGCCGTCGCTCCCGTGCCCGTCCGCATCGGCCGCGTCCTCGGCCACGCCCGCGATCGGCAGCACCCGGTCGAAACGCGGCGCGTAGTCGAGCGCGTTCGTCAGGTGGTTGTAGGTCACCCAGACCTCGTCGAGCCGCCCTTCGACGAAACCGGTCAGCGGCACCAGCATCGCGCCGAGCACGTCGTCGAAACGCGGTTCGCCGCCGAAGCCCTGCGCGTGCGCAACCACGTTGCCCCCATGCCGGACCAGCGGCCCGAGCCCGCGCGCGCCGATCACGGTCAGCTCGACCTCCGCGCCCGCCTGCTCCCACGCGCCCAGCCGCTCCGCGCAACCGAGCATCAGGCGCGCGTTGAGCGGCCCGCACAGGCCGCGATCCGTGCTGATGACGATCACGCCGATATGCCGGGCGTCGCTACGCCGGGCGTCGCCTTCGTCGCGCATCAGCGCGGATACGCAGTCGGGCCGGTCGCGCAGCATCCGCGCCGCGATCGCCGCGACGCGCGCCGCATACGGCCGGAAATCGCGCGCGCGCCGTTGCGCGTTCGCCATCTTGGTGCGCGCGATCATTTCCATCGCGCGCGTGATCTTGCGCGTTGACTGCGTGCTGTCGATCTTCGCGCGGATTTCACGTATGTGCATGGTGCCTGGATCGTGTCGTGCGGCCAGCCACGCGGCGCCGGCCGAATTGCCGTGAACCTCCGGACAAGGCTATCGATCACGCCGCAGGGGCGCTTGACGCAGATCATGGGATGCCTGGACGAGGCGCGACACAATGCCTGTCGATGTCCGCGCCGGGCCTGTCTCCGGCCCCGTTCCGCGCGTCATCCGTATCAGGCTGTCCCCCGCCGCGCGGCGGCCCGCCCGCCGTTCCGTCCGCGCCGCCCCTGCCCGCCGCATTCGAGGAATCGCTCCAATGTCCGAGACTCGCAAGCATGAGAAGTACGACGCGCTGATCGCCCGCTGCCGCGCGCTGGACCCGGTAACGGTCGCCGTCGCGCATCCGTGCGACGAGGCGTCGCTGAAAGCCGCGCTCGACGCGGCGCGCACCGGCCTCATCACGCCGATCCTGGTCGGCCCCCTCGCCCGCATCGAGGCGCTCGCGGACACGCTGCGGCTCGATATCGGCCGCTACCGCCGGGTCGACGCGCCGCACAGTCATGCGGCGGCGGCGCGCGCGGTCGAGCTGGTGCGCGCGGGTGAAGCCGAGGCGCTGATGAAAGGCAGCCTGCACACCGACGAGCTGCTGGCCGAGGTGGTCCGCCCGGACAGCGGAATCCGCACCGAGCGCCGCCTGAGCCATGTCTTCGTGATGGACGTGCCCACCCATCGCAAGCCGATCTTCATCACCGACGCGGCGGTCAACATCCGGCCCACGCTCGAACAGAAAGCCGAGATCATTCGCAATGCGATCGATCTCGCGCACACGCTCGGGATCGATACGCCGAAGGTCGCGATCCTATCGGCGATCGAGACGGTCAGTTCGAAACTGCCGTCGACGCTCGACGCCGCCGCGCTGTGCAAGATGGCCGAGCGCGGCCAGATCACGGGCGGGCTGCTCGACGGGCCGCTCGCGCTCGACAACGCGATCGATCCCGAGGCTGCGCGGCTCAAGCATCTCGACTCGCCGGTCGCGGGCGACGCCGACATCCTGCTCGCGCCCGACCTCGAAGCCGGCAACATGCTCGCCAAGGAGCTGACCTTCCTCGCGAATGCCGACGCGGCGGGCATCGTGCTCGGCGCGCGCGTGCCGATCATCCTGACGAGCCGCGCCGACAGCGAGCGCACCCGGCTCGCGAGCTGCGCGGTGGCCGCGCTGCACGCGCATGCGACGCGCGCCGTCGCGCGCCCCGCCTGAGGAGGCCGCGATGCGCGCCCCGATCCTGGTGCTGAACGCGGGCTCGTCGAGCCTGAAGTTCTCGGTCTACGAAACGCTCCCCGACCGCGCGCTGCGCGCCGCGCTGCATGGCGAAATCGAGCCGCTGCAGCAGGCGCCCCATCTCGTGGTGCGCGACGCGCACGGCGCGCTGCTCGCCGACCAGCCGCTCGCCTGCGCCGGTCATCACGGCGCGATCGAAGCGCTGCACGCGTGGTTCGTCGACCATGTCAGCGTCGAGGCCAGCTTCGACGGCGTCGGCCATCGCGTGGTGCACGGCGGCCGGCGGTTTTCCGCGCCGGTGCGGATCGACCACGCGGTGCTCGATGCGATCGCCGCGCTCGCCCCGCTCGCGCCGCTGCACCAGCCGCACCACGTCGATGCGATCCGCGCGGTCAGCGCGATCGCGCCCGACCTGCCGCAGGTCGCCTGCTTCGACACCGCGTTCCATCACACGCTGCCCGCGCTCGAGCGCGAGTTCGCGCTGCCGCGCGCGCTGACCGAGCAGGGCATCGTGCGCTACGGTTTCCACGGGCTGTCCTACGAGTACATCACGACCGCGCTCGATCGCCTCGACCCGGCATGGCGCACGCGCCGCACGGTGGTCGCGCATCTCGGCAACGGCGCGAGCCTGTGCGCACTCGAACACGGTGCGAGCGTCGCGACGACGATGGGCTTCACGGCCGTCGACGGCCTGCCGATGGGCACCCGCACCGGCGCGCTCGATCCGGGCGCGGTGCTGTACCTGCTGCGCGAGCCCGGCCGCACGCTCGACGACGTCGAGCACCTGCTCTACGCGGAATCGGGGCTGCTCGGCGTATCGGGCATGTCGAGCGACATGCGCACGCTGCTCGCGAGCGACGCGCCCGCCGCGCATCACGCGATCGAGCTGTTCGCGTACCGGATCGCGCGCGAGCTGGCCGCGCTCGCGGGCGTGCTGGGCGGGCTCGACCTGCTGGTGTTCACGGCCGGCATCGGCGAACACGCGCCGCCGGTGCGCGAGCGCGTGTGCCGGCGCGCCGCCTGGCTCGGCATCGCGCTCGACGACGACGCGAACGCGCGCGGCAATGCGATCGTGAGCGCGCCCGCCTCGCGCACGACCGTGCGCGTGATCCCGACCGACGAAAACCTGATGATCGCGCGCCATACCCGGCAGTTGCTGGATCGTGCGCGCGTCCCTACGCCGTCTCTTTCGGACTGACCCGCCATGTCGACCACGGAAGCGCTCCCGACCGCCACGCCCTTCACCCCCGCCCTGCCGCTGTTCTGGCCGATGGCCGCCGCCGCCGCGATGTTCAAGGCGGGCGCCGAGCTGTCGGCGCGCAACCTGCAGTTTCTCGCCGAGGAAGAGAAGCTCCATTTCGAGCTGCACCCGACGCTCGCCTCGGAGAACCGGCCGCTGCTCGAACTGCGCACGATGGTGTTCCGCGACTACTCCGTCGCGCCCGCGGACGGCATACCGACCATCGTCGATCCGCCCTATGCGGGCCACAGTTCGATGATCGCCGACTACCAGCCGGGCCAGAGCCTGATGGAAACGCTGCGCAGCCACGGCGTGACGCGCCTCTTCATGACCGACTGGCGCTCGGCGACGGAGGACATGAAGGATCTCGAAATCGACCAGTACCTCGCGGAGCTGAACGTGTGCGTCGACGAGGTCGGCGGCCGCGTGAACCTGGTCGGCCTGTGCCAGGGCGGCTGGCTGGTCGCGATGTACGCGGCGCGCTTTCCGCACAAGGTCGCGAGCCTCGTGCTGGCCGGTTCGCCGATCGACACCGACGCGGGCGACGGCCCGATCAAGCGGATGGCGCACAGCTACCCGACCTCGTTCTACGAGGAGCTGGTGAAGCTGGGCGGCGGGCTGATGCGCGGCCGCTTCATGCTGCGCGGCTGGAAGAACATGCATCCGGAGATGCACTACCTGCGCGAGCACATCGATCTCTACGAACACCTCGACGATCCGGCCTACCTGCGCAAGGAAGAGGCGTTCGCGAGCTGGTACGAGCAGCCGATCGACCTGCCCGGCCGCTGGTATCTGCAGGCGATCGTGCAGCTGTTCAAGGAAAACCGGCTCGCGAAGGGCGAATTCGTCGCGCTGGGCCAGACGCTCGATCTGCGCCGCATCACCTGCCCCGTCTATCTGCTGGCCGGCGAATCGGACGACATCACCACGCCCGAGCAGGTGCTCGACGCGCGCAAGCACGTCGGCACGCCGGTCGGCCAGGTGACGAGCCGCACCGTGCCGGGCGGGCACATCGGACTGTTCATGGGATCGCACACGCTGCGCGACGCGTGGCCGGAGATCGCGGCGTGGCTCGCCGCGCGCAAGTAAGCGGCGGGAAGCGGGAAGCGGGCGGCCGGAGCCGCCCGCCCGGCGTCAGCCGCCGAGATACGCGCTCTTGATGCGGTCGTTCGCGAGCAGGTTCGCGCCGGTATCGGCGAGCACCACCCGGCCGGTCTCCAGCACGTAGCCGCGATCGGCCACGTGCAGCGCCTTGTTGGCGTTCTGCTCGACGAGGAACACCGTCACGCCTTCGTCGCGGATCGTGCGGATGATGTCGAAGATCTGCGCGATCACGAGCGGCGCGAGGCCGAGCGTCGGTTCGTCGAGCAGCAGGAGGCGCGGCCGGCTCATCAGCGCGCGGCCGATCGCGAGCATCTGCTGCTCGCCGCCCGACATCGTGCCCGCGCGCTGCGCGGAGCGCTCCTTCAGGCGCGAAAACAGCCGGTACACGTGCTCGATCCCTGCCTCGATCTCGTCGCGGCTCGAAAAGAACGCGCCCATCTTGAGGTTCTCGAGCACGGTCAGGCTCGGGAACACGCGCCGCCCTTCCGGCGAGATCGCGAGCCCGCGGCGCATGATCTCGTGGGTCGGCATGCCGGTGATGTCCTGCCCCTCGAACAGCACGCGGCCGCGCGACGCGCGCGGCGTGCCGCACACGGTCATCATCAGCGTCGTCTTGCCCGCGCCGTTGCTGCCGATCAGCGTGACGATCTCGCCCTTGTTCACTTCGATCGACACGCCCGACAGCGCCTCGATCGCGCCGTAATGCGTGTGGACCTGTTCCAGCTTCAGCATCACTCCTCCCCCAGATAGGCCTTGATCACGCGCGGATCGTTGCGCACCGCCTCGGGTGCGCCGATCACGATCGGCCGGCCGTGCTCCATCACGAGGATGCGGTCCGACACCCCCATCACGAGGCTCATGTCATGCTCGATCAGCAGCACCGCCACGCCGAACTCGCGGCGCAGCCGGTCGATCAGGTGCTGCAGCTCGACCTTCTCCTGCGGGTTCAGGCCGGCCGCCGGCTCGTCGAGCAGCAGCAGGCGCGGCTCGGTGATCATGCAGCGGGCGATTTCGAGCCGCCGCTGATGGCCGTACGAGAGCGTGCCCGCCGGACGGTTCGCCACCGCCGTCAGGTTCATGCGTTCGAGCCACAGCGCCGCGCGTTCGAGCGCCTCGCGCTCCGCGCGCCGGTAGGCGGGCGTCGCGAACAGCCCGTGCAGCAGCCCCGACTTCACCTGGCGGTGCTGCGCGACGAGCAGGTTCTCGACCACCGTCAGCGAGCGGAACAAGCGGATGTTCTGGAACGTGCGCACGAGCCCCCTGCGCGCGATCTGGTGGCTCGACAGGCCCGCGATCGGCTGGCCGTCGAGCACGATGTCGCCCGCCGTCGGCCGGTAGAAGCCGCCGACGCAATTGAACACCGTGGTCTTGCCCGCACCGTTCGGGCCGATGATCGCGAACACCTCGTCGCGACGCACGTCGAAATCGATGCCGTCGACCGCGAGCAGCCCGCCGAAGCGCATCTGCAACCCGGTCACCTTCAACATGTCGGATTGCGCGGTCATTGCGGCAGCTCCACGTGGGGACGGCTCGCGGGCAGCAGGCCCTGCGGACGCCAGATCATCATCAACACCATCACGAGACCGAAGATCAGCATCCGGTACTCGGCGAAGCCGCGCGCGACTTCGGGCAGCACGGTCAGCAGGATCGCCGCGAGGATCACGCCGAGCTGCGAGCCCATGCCGCCCAGCACCACGATCGCGAGGATCAGCGCCGATTCGATGAAGGTGAACGACTCCGGATTGACGAGCCCCTGGCGCGCCGCGAAGAACGCGCCGCCGAGACCGGCGAACGACGCGCCGAGCGTGAACGCCGACAGCTTGATGCGGGTCGGGTTCAGGCCGAGCGAACGGCACGCGATCTCGTCGTCGCGCAGCGCTTCCCAGGCCCGGCCCATCGGCATGCGGATCAGCCGGCTCGTGACGAACAGCGTGAAGCACACCAGCACGAGCGCCAGCAGGTACAGGAAGATCACCATGTGCTCGCCGCTGTATTCGAGGCCGAGCAGCTCGTGGAAGGTCTTCGCGCCCTCGACGCTCGCGCTGCGCGCCATCTCGAAGCCGAACACGGTGGGCTTCGGGATCCCCGAGATGCCGTCCGGGCCGCCCGTCAGGCTGGTCAGGTTGTTCGCGAGCAGGCGGATGATCTCGCCGAAGCCGAGCGTGACGATCGCGAGATAGTCGCCGCGCAGCCGCAGCACCGGGAAGCCGAGCAGGAAGCCGAACAGCGCCGCCGCGAGCGCGGCGAGCGGCAGGCACTCCCAGAACGTGAGCCCGAAGTACTGGTTCAGCATCGCGTAGGTATAGCCGCCGACCGCGTAGAACCCGACATAGCCGAGATCGAGCAGGCCCGCGTAGCCGACCACGATGTTCAGGCCGAGCCCGAGGATCACGTAGATCAGCGCGAGCGTCGCGACGTCGACCGCGCCGCGCGAGCCGAAGAACGGCCACACGAAGCCGACCGCGACCAGCGCCCAGATGATCGCGCGCTGATGCTGCGCGCCGAGCGGCGCGACCTTGGGCAGCGGCAGGCTCGCCTTCGCGCGCGCGAGGGCCGGCTTGAACAGCTGGAACAGGAAGACCGCGGCGACCGCGATCCAGACCGGCCGCCAGTGCGCTTCGAGCACCACCTGGTAGCCGTCGAGCTTCAGCTGCAGGCCCAGCACGGGAATCGTGAGGAGCGCCGTGAGCACGGCGGCCGTCACCGCGTTCTTGAGCGACTGGCCCGCGCCGAGCGCGGGCGACGCGCCGCGCGGCGTAGTGATGGATTGATTCATCTGCGTCCCTCAGACCTTTTCGATGTCCGACTTGCCGAGCAGGCCGGTCGGGCGGAACAGGAGAATCAGCACGAGGAGGCCGAAGGCCACCACGTCCTTGTATTCGGCGGGCATGTAGCCGGATGCGAAGGTTTCGGCCAGGCCGAGCAGCACGCCGCCCAGCATCGCGCCGGGGATGCTGCCGATGCCGCCCAGCACGGCCGCGGTGAACGCCTTGATCCCCGCGACGAAGCCGATGTATGGATTGAGCTTGCCGATCGTGAGGCCGATCAGCACGCCGCCGACCGCCGCGAGCATCGCGCCGAGCACGAAGGTGAACGAGATCACGCGGTTGGTGTCGATGCCGAGCAGGTTGGCCATCCGCATGTCCTCGGCACATGCGCGGCACGCGCGGCCCATGCGCGAATGCGCGATGAACAGCGTGAGCGCGATCATCAGCACGATCGTCACGCAGACGATCAGGAGGCGCGAATACGGCACGGTGACGTCGAAGTCGCCGCCGAGATGGATGTCGAACGCGCCCGAGATCAGCACCGGCACCGACACGTCGCGCGCGCCCTGGCCGATCTGCACGTAGTTCTGCAGGAAGATCGACATGCCGATCGCGGAGATCAGCGGCACGAGCCGCGGCCCGCCGCGCAGCGGCCGGTACGCGACGCGTTCGATCGCGAACCCGTACAGCCCGGTCACGAGCACCGACACGATGAGCGCCGCGCCGAGCACGAGCGGCAGCGGATAGCCGGCCGACACGCCGATCGCGGTCAGCGTGACGAGGCCCACGTACGCGCCGATCATGTAGATCTCGCCGTGGGCGAAATTGATCATGCCGATGATCCCATAGACCATCGAGTAGCCGATGGCGATCAGCGCATAGATCGCACCCAGCGTCAGGCCGTTGACCAGCTGCTGGGCGAATTGCGGAAAGAAGTCTGTCATGCGGGAAACCCCCGTTCGCGCCGCGCCGCAAGGGCGGACGGCGCGCGATCTCGATACCCCGCCCGGCCGGCGCGCCGATCATGCGGCGCGCCCATGCGCGCGCGCCCCGCGCGAATCCGGCGGGGCGGGCGATGGGCGGGGGGAACGCCGGTTTAGTTAGCGGCCGTCTTGGTGGCGTCCTTGTGCCACGTATAGACCACGAACTTGAACGCCTTCAGGTCGCCCTGGGGATCGTAGGCCACCTTGCCGATCGGCGTGTCGAAGCTGTGCTGGTGCATGTACGCGGCCACCTTGGTCGGATCGGTGCTCTTCGCGCCCGTGATCGAGTCGGCGATGATCTTGACGGCCGAGTACGCCGGCATCTGGAACGGGCCGTTCGGGTCGCGCTTCTTGTCCGCGAACGCCTTCACGAGCGCCGCGTTGGCCGGGTCGGCCGTGAAGTCGGCGGGCAGCGTGACGAGCATGCCTTCCGACGCCGGGCCGGCGATCGCCGTCACGTCCTTGTTGCCGACGCCTTCCGGTCCCATGAACACGGCCTTCACGCCCTGCTCGCGCGCCTGGCGCAGCAGCAGGCCCATTTCCGGGTGGTAGCCGCCGAAGTACACGAAGTCGACGCCTTGCGACTTGAGCTTGGTGATGGTCGCCGAGTAGTCGGAATCGCCCGCGTTGATGCCTTCGAACAGCACGACCGGGATCTTCGCCGCTTCGAGGTCCTTCTTCACCGACGTCGCGATGCCCTGGCCGTACGACTGCTTGTCGTGCAGCACCGCGACCTTCTTCGGCTTGACCCTGGTGATGATGTACTGCGCGGCGGCCGGCCCCTGCTGGTCGTCGCGGCCGATCGTGCGGAAGATGAACTTGCGCTTCTTGTTCTCGGTCAGCTGCGGCGCGGTGGCCGACGGCGTGACCATCACGATGCCTTCGTTCTCGTAGATGTCGGACGCGGGGATCGTCGAACCCGAGCACACGTGGCCGATCACGTACTTGATCTTCTGGCTCACGATCTTGTTGGCGACGGCGACGGCCTGCTTCGGCTCGCAGGCGTCGTCCATCATCACCACTTCGAGCTTGTTGCCGCCCGCGCCGCCGGCGGCGTTGATCTGCTCGACCGCCGTCAGCACGCCGGCCTTGACCATGTCGCCGTACTGGGCGACCGAGCCGCTCATCGGGCCGGCAAAGGCGATCTTCACGGTGTCAGCGTGCGCGGCGCCGGCGACCAGCAGCGCGGCGGCGAGGGAGATGGACGAAAGACGGGACAGCATCATCAGGAGCTCCTCGATTATGTTTAGTCATACGGGCAACGACATCAGCATGACTTGCGCAATCGAACAACACCCGTGGAGGACGAAACTGGAGCACGCCCGAGACGGAAAGACGGACCTGCAGATGGAAACAGCGCTTGCGGGGCCCGGCAGTGTCAGCCCCCGGGACTGGGACCGGTGACCTTGGTTCGGAAAGACAACGTAATGCGTCTTGTATCGCGCAAGCGAATCGCCTGCCCCGCTTGCCGAACCGCACGCCGGAGGGATATTCCGACAGCCGTTGGCAAGGCAGCCGAAATTATAGGTTCGTTTCTCGCCCGCCTGCGCACAATTGACGTACCAATCAGGGAAAATACGCAGTTCCGTACACGTCTGAGCCACGGTTGCACCCGCCTTGATCCGGCCCGTTCATCGGCGTCAGGTCGGCCCGCGCGCGGCGCGTCGGTCGCAATGGGCCACGTACGAATCGCCGCCCCTCCGGCCCCGCTTTCACGCCATCGCGCGCGCCGCCTCCGCCACGCGCCGCCGCCCACGCACGCGCGCCGCAGGGTGCAACCACGCGCGCGAGCGCGCCGGTTTCGTCGGATCCGATGTTGCGCGAGCGCGCGACCTGTTTAGCGCACGTCTCGGTCGAGGTCGAAAATAGTTTGTAATATTTATGTAATAATACGAGCCAGTCTTCGAGCCTCAGCCACGCCCCCGCATCCCGCCGGTTCGCCTCCGCGCCGCCAGCCAAGGGTTCGAAGCTCCCGCCCCTCTGTTTACGCGCGAGCCTCCCGTCATGCATCCGATCACGCGCGCCGTTATCGCGGCCGCCCTGCTCCACGCCGCCGCGGCCCAGGCCATGCCGGCCTCCGCCCCCGTCGCCGTCAACCTGTTCAACGTCGAACACACCCAGGCGCACGGCGCGCTGGCCGCGCACGCGACGCCGCCGCCGCGTTTCGCCTCGCCGCTCGACGCCGCGTCCTACACCACGTCCAACCCGGCCGTCGATTTCACGACGCCGAGCCCGGCCGAACAGCGCCGCCGCGAAATCGCCAGCCATCTGACCGAGCCCACGCCGCAGGACGCCGTGCCGACCACGGCGTTCGAGATCCAGCAGCGGGAACTCGCCGCCTTCCACCAGAACCGGCTGCGCTACGCGCGCCCCGATCACCGCGACGGCCGCTACATGCCGCCGCCCGTCAACCCGCTCGTGCCGATCGGCGAGACCCGCACCTACTTCACGCATCCGATGGGCAGCCAGTGCTCCGCGACCGCGATCGGCAGTTCCACGCGCTCGTCGTGCACGCTGCCGTGGTGAGCCGGCGCGCCCCGCGCTGAGCCGGCCGCCGGCCGCCCCGCGCGGCGCAGGCGCGCATCAGCACGCCTGCGCCGCGTCGATCTGGTCGACCAGATGCACGGGGCTCACGGGCGTCGCGACGACCTGCACGCCGAACGCCGCGAGCGCATCGTCGATCGCCGACGCGATGCAGGCGGTCACCGGAATCGTCCCCGCCTCGCCGACGCCCTTCGCGCCGAGCGGATTGGTCGGGCTCGGCGACTCGATGAAGATCACCTCGAGCCAGGGCACGTCGGTCGAGGTCGGCAGCAGGTAGTCCGCGAAGGTCACGGACTGGGGCTGGGCCTCGTCGTCGTAGCGCATGAACTCGAACAGCGCGTTGCCGATGCCGTGCACGATGCCGCCATGCACCTGCCCCGTCGCGAGCAGCGGGTTGACGAGCGTGCCGCTGTCCTGCACGGCGACATAGCGCAGCAGCTTCACGTGGCCGGTGTCGATGTCCACCTCCACTTCGCAGGCGTGCGAAGCGTTGGCGTACGCCATCGCATCCGGCTCCCAGAAACGCGTGGACGCCAGCCCCGCCCCCACGCCCGGCGGCAGGTCGTAGCCCGGGATGCCGTTCAGCAGGCGCGCGATCTCGGCGTACGTCACCGCCTGCCCGGGCGCCGCCGCGACGCACACCCGGCCGTCGGCGAGCAGGACGTCGGCCGGCTCGACCTTCAGCCGCCGCGCGCCGACCCGCCGCAGCTTGTCGGCGACATCGCGCGCGGCGAGCAGCACCGAGGTGCCGGCCGTGATGGTCTGGCGGCTCGCGAAGCCGCCGAGGCCCATCGAGATCGCGGCGCTGCTGCCCGAGATGACCTCGATCGCGTCGACCTCGACGCCCAGCTCGGTCGCGACGATCTGCGCGAGCGTGGTGTGCAGGCCCTGGCCCATCGCCATCGCGCCCGTGGCGATCACGATGCGGCCGGTGGCGGAAATCTTCACGCTGGCGGATTCGAACGGACCGCGCCCCGTGCCCTTCGTCGCATTGGCGAGACCGATGCCCAGATGGCGGCCTTGCGCGCGCGCCGCGCGCCGCCGCACGTCGAAGCCTGCGTAGTCGATCGCGTCGAGCGCCCGGCGCTGCGCCTCGGGGTAATCGCCGCTGTCGAGCACGATGGGCTTGCCCGAGCGCGCCTTGAGCGGCTTCACGTAGGGCATCTTCTCGGGCGGGATCAGGTTGCGGCGGCGCACCTCGGCGCGATCCACGCCCAGCGCGCGCGCCACGCGATCCAGCAGGCGCTCCATCGCGAACGTGCCCTCCGGATAGCCCGCGCCGCGCACCGGGATCGTGTACACCTTGTTGGTCTGCGCCACCGCGACGTCGAGCCGGAACGCCGGCACCACGTACGGCCCCGTGACCGCGGTCGCCGCGTTGTACGCGCAGTTGATGCCCTGCGGCGTGTACGCGCCCTGGTCATGGACCATCGTCCCGCGCACGCCGAGGATCCGCGCCTCGGCGTCGACGGCGATCTCGACGTCCCAGTACTGGTCGCGCTCGTGGATCGTCGCGACGAAGTGCTCGGCCCGATCCTCCAGCCATTTCACGGCGCGCCGGTAGTGCCAGGCGACCGCCGCCACCGCGAGTTCCTCGGGATAAACCAGGTATTTCGCGCCGAAGCCGCCGCCGACATCGGGCGCGATGACGCGCAGCTGCGTCTCGGCGACGCCGAGCACGTCCGCGAGCGCGCCCTGCAGCTGGTGCGTCATCTGCGTCGACGACCACACGGTCAGCATCCGGTGATGCGCCTCGTAAGCCGCGACCACGCCGCGCCCCTCCATCGGATGCGCGGCGCCGCGATGCTGGTGCAGCGAGACGCCCAGCACGTGATGCGCGCCGTCGAACGCCGCATCGCAATCGCCGTAGTCGACGCGAAAGCGCTTCAGCACGTTGTCGGCGGCTTCCAGGCGCACCTTCGGCGCATCCGGGTCGAGCGCCTGCCGGCAGTCCGCGACCACGCCGAGCGGCGCGTAGTCGACCTCGACGGCCGCGGCCCCGTCCTCCGCGACATAGCGCGAGCGGGCCAGCACCATCGCCACCGCCTCGCCGACGAAGCACACCTCGTGCGGCGTCAGGACATAGGGCGTGATGCCGTCCGGCAGCTCCGTCGTCGGAAACCCGAGCGGCATGCGCAGCGTGGCGACCATCCCCGCCATCTGCTCCGCGGTCACCACCGCGAACACGCCGTCGATCGCGCGCGCCGCCGACGCATCGATGCGCCGGATCAGCGCATGCGCGTACGGGCTTCTGACGAAGGCCACGTGCAGCATGTCGGGCACGCTGATATCGCCGACATAGCACGCCTCGCCGCGCAGCAGCGGCAGATCTTCGGTGCGCAACACGGAACGGCCGATCTGGCCGGGATTCAACGCGCCCATGCCGCGCCCCGCCGTTTGTCGAGCACCGCCAGCGCGGCTTCGACGATGTTCTGATATCCCGTGCAGCGGCACAGATGGCCGGACAGCGCGAGCCGCACCTCGTCCTCGGTCGCCCGCGGATGATCGGCCAGCAGCTCCGTGAGCGTCATCAACACCCCCGGCGTGCAGAACCCGCACTGGAGCCCGTGATGCTCGCGCAGCGCCTGCTGCAATTCGCCCAGCGCCGCGCCGTCGGCCAGCCCCTCGACGGTCGTGATCGCGTGGCCCTGCGCCTGCGCCGCGAGCATCAGGCAGCTGCGCGCCGTGTGCCCGTCGACCAGCACGGTGCACGCCCCGCACGCGCCATGCTCGCAGCCGAGATGGGTGCCGACGAGCCGGAACCCGTCGCGCAGGCAATCCGCGAGCGTGGTGCGATCCTCGACCTGCGCGTGGCGCAGCACGCCGTTCACCTCGATGGCGACCGTGCGGCGCACGTCGTCATGATTCATGGGTTCCTCCCTTTTCTCTCGGATCCGACAGCCGCGTCGAGGGCGCGCTGCAGCGCGGCGCGCAGCAGCCGGCCGGCCACGCGCCGCCGGTAGCGCGCCGGATAGGCCGGGTCGTCGAGCGCGTCGAGCACGTCGACCTCGGCCGCCACCGCATCGATCAACGCGGGGTCCGGCCGCGCGCCAACCAGCCAGCGCTCGGCCTCCGCGAGACGGATCGGCACCGGCCCCACGCCGCCGAGCGTCAGCGACGCGCGCGTCACGCGCCCCGCCTCGTCCGTCTCGATCAGCGCGGCCGCGGACGCGATCGCGAAGTCGCCATGCCGCCGGCCGAATTCCATGAACGCGCAGCCATGCGCGGGGCCCCACGGCGCGATGTGGATCTCCGCGAGCAGTTCGCCTTCGTCGAGGCTCACCGTCATCAGGTCGGTGGCGAACTCGGCCATCGCGATGCGCCGCCCGCCGCCGCGCGCGCTCTGCACGACCAGCGTCGCATCGAGCGCCGCACAGGCGGTCGGCAGTTCGGCCGCGGGATCGGCGTGACACAGGCTGCCGCCGAGCGTGCCGCGGTTGCGCGTCTGCCGATGCCCGACCCGCAGCACGGCCTCGCGCAGCAACGGCAGCCGCTCGCCGAGCAGCGCCGAGTATTCGAGCGCGCGCTGCGTCGTCATCGCGCCGATGCGGATCACGCCGTCGCGCTCGTGGATGCCGCGCAACGCGGCAATGCCGTTCAGATCGACGATGTGCGCAGGCGTCGCGAGCCGCATGTTGAGCATCGGCATCAGCGACTGACCTCCCGCGAGCGCCCGGCAATCGGGAAGCATGGCGATCAGCGTCAGCGCCTCGTCGAGCGACGACGGCTGGTGGAGCGTGAAGGGCGCGGGCTTCATCTCCGCTCCTCGGCGGTTCGCCGATGCGGCGCGGCCGCGCCCGGCCGGTCAAGCCGACGCGCCGCGCTCACGGGCGCGGCGTACAAAGACCGCCCGCGGCGCCGCAGACGCAATCGATGCGCGCCGTCGGCCGGCCGGTATCCGCTGCGATATCCGGTTTATCCATGCAGGAAGCCATTGCCCTCGACAACGCATTTCCCAATCGAAAATAATCCAGCCCATTAATCATGATTTAAGATAATTTTTAATTCGTCATTATTCTGCTTGAAAATCTGAATTATCGATCCTACCTGCCACCACGCTTGCTCGCAATAGCGCATACCGAGCGTATCGGGCCGACCCTGCGCCGCCCCCGCGCGCCGACATGCGAACATACTTTACGAAATCCATTCGCCATATTTTCGAATGAGCCCGATTCAAACCAAATGAATAGCCATTTCATTGAAACAGACAAGCGCCGATTGATCATTCGGGCAATACTCTTTACGCTTCGAGCGCGCATCGGCGGCATGCCCGCGCGTCATCCGGCCTGACGCCGGACCTCACTCATCGGACACCCCTCGACATGAATCTCAACGGAGAACGCAGCTTGCCCGCCGCCCGGCAGGCGGTATGGGATGCCTTGAACGATCCCGCGGTCCTGCGCGACTGCCTGCCCGGATGCGAACGGATGGAACGCGTTTCCGACACCGCGTACACGCTCACCTTGCTCGCGGTGGTCGGGCCGGTGAAGGCGAAGTTCGCGGGCAAGCTGGTCCTCGCCGACATCGATGCGCCGCGAAGCTACGCGCTGGACTTCGAGGGCGCCGGCGGCGCGACGGGATTCGGGAAAGGGCGCGCGCGGGTCGCGCTCGACGCGCCCGGCGGCGACCGGACCCAGCTCAGCTATCACGTGGACGTGCAGGTGGGCGGGAAGATCGCCCAGGTCGGCGCGCGGCTCATCGACGGCGTCGCACGCAAGATCATCGAGGCGTTCTTCTCGAAGTTCGAGGCGCAGCTGGCCGCGCGCGGGGAAGCGGATACGCAGCCGTCTGGCGCGGCGCGCCCGGAGTGATCGGCAGTCATGGGCTGACGCTCGGGCCGATCACCGGGAGGGTGTTGGCGGAGCGGATCTGCGGAGAACCCGCGTCCGTCGACCTGACGCCGTTTCGGGCGGAGCGGTTTTGAGGAACGGCGCGCGCTTGCGACAGCATGCCTCCCGCCGACCATCCCCGCTTCCGGGTTCGAGCCGCCCCCACCGCACGAGATTATCGCCGCGCCGATACTCGATACCGAAGCAGCCTGATGAGTTTCTTTCTCTTATCTTTCCATTTTCCTGATCAACAGGCAGCGGCTCATACCCGATCCCCGGCAATGTGCCCTGCGCGGCCATGACAATCATCGACAACGTGCACCTCAACGGAAAGCCGGTGCGGCATCGGCGGATGCGCACGCACCGGTCACACCGCGCACACGGCCAACGAATAGCCCGACAGCCCATGCGCCATTACCCGCACGACTGCCGCGCCCCATTAGACTCCTCCACCTGATCCGCCTCCGCGCCGCCCGACCATGCCCACCCGCCTGCAACACGCCATCGAAACCTACCTCCACGCGAAGGACTTCAACCGCCCGCACCGGATGACGGACGCGTTCATCGCCGACGCCGAATTGGCGATGACGGTCCATGCCGAGGAAATCGCGTTTCCGGCCGCCGCGCGCGGCGTGCACGCGATCGCCGCGACCTTGTCGAGCGGATTCGCGCAGCGCTACGAGAATGTGTACACATGCTGCATCGGCGCGCCGCCCGCGCATGACGGCCGCTTCGCGTGCGACTGGCTCGTGTGCATGACGGACAAAGAATCAGGCGCGGCGCGCATCGGCTTCGGCCGCTACGACTGGCAGGCCGACGAGGCCACGGGACGGGTCGCGCGGCTGCACATCACGATCGAACGGATGGCGACGCTGCCCGCCGAGGCGAACGGGGCGCTGCTCGGCTGGGCGCGCCGCCTGCCCTATCCCTGGTGCCCGCGCGACAGCCTCTCGCCGTCCGCGCCGGACATCGACGCCGTGCGAGACGTGCTGGCCGCATTGACCGCACCGGATCGCTGACATCGGGAATGTCGCAGGGTGTCGCCGCGCGACCCGGGGCCGCCGGCGAACACGCCCGGCGGCGGACCTTCGAATGTCCGACATATCGAGGAATTCCGCCACGCGGC
This sequence comes from Burkholderia sp. GW821-FHT14F03, assembly GCF_058803765.1. Lineage (NCBI taxonomy): Bacteria > Pseudomonadati > Pseudomonadota > Betaproteobacteria > Burkholderiales > Burkholderiaceae > Burkholderia > Burkholderia sp. GW821-FHT14F03. The sequence goes on along the minus strand of NZ_JBXAPG010000006.1, from coordinate 211,651 downwards.
AGCGTGCAATAATTTGACTTTTCGAGTGAGGATCGATTTGAGCCATGCCTGAACATCGCCCCAGCAAGTTCCAGATCAGAAGGCTGTCGCCGCCGGAATGGGTGCAGGCATACCCTGTCATCGCTCAACTTCGGTCGCTTGAAGAAGCCGAATTCCTGGTGCGGGTCCGCCGGCAAGCGTATTCGGGCTACGAACTGGTGGCGGCCTTTCTCGACGGGAAGATTGTCGGGGTGATGGGCATGAGGCCCGTTCACACCTTGGCGCGCGGGGCGCACCTTCATATCGACGACCTCGTGGTCGATGCGGCGGGCCGAGGGAGCGGCGTGGGCCGGTCCCTGATGGAATATGCCGACGTCGACGCCCGTGCCCGCGGCATGACCGCGATATTTCTCGACGCGCGGCCGGACGCCATCCCGTTCTATGAGCGGGAGCACTATGTGCCGCACCTCTCGCCCTCGATGAAGAAGGTTCTCGCGTCTTAAGGCAAGGCAGCCGCGGTCAGCGCGATCCGGCCGTGCCTTCAGCCGATGGATTGCCCGGAATCGGGCGGCCGCGGCGGAAGCTCAGCGTCCTCCCGGCCGGTTCGAGGCGTTCGACATCGCTTCCCGGATCGTCATCGACGCCGCGCGGCAATCGGCGCATCCGCGCCCTCGCGCGCGTAGCCGGCCTCCTTCGGCGGGCGGGAAGGCAGCCCGCCCCGACCCCGCCGCTCATCCCCTGCCGCGCGAGGTCTTCCGGCCCGGCCTCGCCCCTCGTCATTCCTGGAGAGATACATGGCGCAAAACATCTACGACCACCCCGACTTCTTCGCGAACTACAGCCAATTGCCCCGGCAGGTGCACGGGTTGGACGGCGCGCCCGAATGGCCCGTGCTCCGAGGCTTGCTGCCCGACCTGCGCGGCAGACGTGTCGTCGACCTGGGATGCGGCTTCGGCTGGGCCTCACGCTGGATGCGCGCGCAAGGCGCGGCCTCGGTCCTGGGCCTCGACCTTTCGCAAAACATGATCGAGCGCGCCATCGCCGAAACAGCGGATGCCGCCATCGAGTACCGTATCGCCGATCTCGACGCGCTGGACCTGCCCAAGGGCGCTTTCGATCTTGCGTACAGCGCGCTGACCTTTCACTATGTTCAGGATTTCGGCCGCCTCGTGCGCGTGATCCACCAGGCGCTCGTCCCCAACGGGCATTTCGTTTTCTCGATCGAGCATCCGATCTTCATGGCCGCGACGAATGCGCAGTGGATCAGCGAGGAGGACGGACGCAAAACCTGGCCGGTCAATCGATATTCCGTCGAGGGTCAGCGCCGGACGGACTGGTTTATCAAGGACGTCCTGAAGTACCACCGAACGCTCGGCACGACGCTGAACACGCTGATCGACGCGGGCTTCGCCATTCGACGAGTCGAGGAGTTCGCCCCGACGCCGGAGCAGATCCGGCAGATGCCGCAATTGGCGGAGGAACTGGAGCGCCCCATGATGCTGATGGTGTCCGCGTCGGCATAGCGGGCCGGGCCGGGCCGACAGCCTGCCCCGCGCGCGACGCCCATCCCCCACACCGGAAAAACCGCGCCGCCCTTCCGGACGGCGCGGCGCCCCCTCCCTTCATCAGCTTGCCGTCGCGATCCCGAACACGTGCATCTTGCCCGCGTTGACGAGTCGCGGCAGCGTCACGCTCGCCACCCGCTTGCCGGCCGGCACCGCGATCTTCTGCGCGAAGATATAGGTCTTCACGTTGTCCTTCTGCCCGCCGGCCGTGTTGCGATAGCCCATGGTCAGCGCAATCGCGGACTTCGCCCCCGCGCCGCCGCCGTTCAGCGTCCAGTCGTCGAACGCGAGCGTCACCGACTGGCTCGTGCCGTCCGTGAAATTCACCTGCGCGGCGCCCGTGCTCGGCCCGTTGTTAGACGAGCCCAGCACGATCACGCTGCCGCCCGCCGACCCCGACGGCACCATCACGGTCTGACCGACCGTCACCGCATTGTCGAGCGGCGTCTGCCCGCCTGCGAGCGCGAAGCTCGCGCCGCCATACACGAACGGCGCCCCGGGCTTCACGCCCGCCGCCGCCAGCGCATTCGCCGAATAGCTGTACTGGCTGCCGTCGAAGTCCGCGCCGTTGCCGTCGGTATTGGTTGCGCCATCCGCGCTGAAACCGTGGTTGTTGAAGCTGTCGGCAGGCGTCGCCGCGACCGGTACGCCATACGACGGCGGCAAGTCCGTCGCCCCCCACTGCGACGCCGCGCCGCCCATCGAGAAGTTCAGCGTCGCGCCGTTCGCGAGCGTGTCGTACGGCACCCACGCGCTGGTCTGGTTGCGGCCGTCGATCGTCAGGCTCTGCACGTAGTTCGACGTCGGCGCGCCCGGCGCGTTGATCGTCAGGGTCTTGCCGCTGCCGAGCCTGATCGCGATCGACGGGAACTGCGGGCTGCCGATCGCGAAGCCGCCGACACCCGGGATCTGCGGATACAGCCCGAGCGCCGCCCACACGTACCAGCCGGACACCGCGCCGAGATCGTCGTTGCCGGGCAATCCGTCGGGCTTCGTGCTGAAGGCCGTGTTCATGATCTGCTGCACCACCCGCTGCGTCCCCGCCGGCGATCCGGTCCAGTTGTACAGCCACGGCGCCTCGAAGGTCGGCTCGTTGCCCATGTAGAAGTTCGGCAGGCTCATCCCCGCATTCAGCACGGTAAAGAACTGATCGAGGCGCGCGACGACCGTCTGCGGCGTGCCGAGCAGCGCCATCAGGCCGCCCGGGTTGTACGGCACCATCCACGTGTACTGCTCGGCATTGCCTTCCACGTAGTTGTCGGTGCTGCTCTGCGTCTCGTTGATCCAGCTGCCGTTGCCGTTGCGCGCGGCGATCAGCGGCGGATTGAGCGAGGTGTTGAGCAGGTTCTGCCAATACGCGGAGCGGCTCAGCAGCATCTTATGGATCGTCGTGTTGCCGAGCGCGCCGGCGAACTGCGCGATCGCGAAATCGCTGCTCGTATATTCGAGCGTCGACGACGCCTGCCCCCACTCTCCGCCCGTGATGTAGCCCGTCTGCAGATAGCCCGCCCGGCCGCCGTTGGTCGTCACGTTGTTGCACGCGGTGCCGGCGATGTTCGCCATCTTGACCATGTGCGCGAGCGCGCCCTGCGCGTCGAAGCTGCGCGCGCCGAAGGCGTATGCGCTCGACACCATCAGCGAACCGGCGTCGCCCGGCATCACGCCGTCCTCGACGTTGTCGTTGACCCAGTGCGGGATCGCGCCGCACTGGTCGGCGTCGTTGACGAGCGACTGGATCATGTCGCTCGTTTCCTGCGGGAACAGCACGGCCTTCAGCTGGATCAGCGAGCGGTAGATGTCCCAGCCCGAGAAGCTCGAATACTGCGCGCCCTGGCCCTTCGAAACCGTATGCACCTTGTTGTCGAAGCCGACGTACTGGCCGTTGACGTCGCTGAACAGGCTCGGCGCCCACAGCGCGTGATAGAACGCGGTGTAGAACTTGGTCAGCGCGTCGGTATCCCCGCCCGTCACCTGGATCGCATTGAGCCGGGTGTTCCAGGCCGTGTCGGCCGCGCTCTTCACCGCGTCGAAATCCCAGTTCGGGTTTTCCGCGGCGAGGTTGGCCTTCGCGTTGTCGACGCTCACGTACGAGATGCCGATCTTCATCCGGACCGTTGCGCCCGCATCGAAGCCCAGCTTCGCGATGCCCTTCGACAAGGTCGACGACGTCGCGAACGGCCGGTCGAACTGCGCATAGAAGTACACCGGCACCGGCGTGCCGTTGCCGCAGAAGCCGCCGCCGACGGTGCTGCCGGAAATCGCATCGGCGGCCACCTTCGTGACGCTGCCCGTGGTCGAGGTCTTGGTGTTGGTGCGCGTCGTGTCGATCACGAGGTAGGCCGGCTTGCCGGCCGGATACGTGAAGCGGCCGAAGCCGCTGCGCAGCGTGGCGGTCAGCTCGACCTTGATCTGCGTATCGAGCAGCACCGAGTAATAGCCGGCCCGCGCCGTCTCGTTCGCGTGGCTGAAGGTCGGCACGAGCTTGCTCGTGTCGGTGGTCGGCATCACCGGGAATTCGCCGTTGTTGCCCGCGCACCCCGCTCCGCTCATGTGCGTGACGCTGAAGCCCTGGATCGAATTGAGATCGTAGTAGTAGCCGGCCGGGGAACCCGGCTCCGCGCTGCTGTTGGGCGCGGGCGTCGTGTTCGTGTCCGGCGCCCACTGCACCATCCCCGACGGCAGGCCCGCCGCCGGCACCACGCTGCCCGCCTGGCCGGCCGGCACCGGATTCGGCGAGTTGCTCGCCAGCGTGCCGATCAGCGGGTTCACGTATTGCGTCAGCGGCAGCAGCACGGGCGCGGCCGCGTCGTTCGCCGTTCCCGCGGTGCTCACCGTGGTCGCGGCCGCCGCGACCGCGCCGGTTCCGCTGCGGCTCGCCAGCGCCGACGCGGTCGGCCCGCCCTCGTCACCCCCACACCCTGCCAGCACGCTCACCGCCGCGACGACGGCCGCCAGCTTCGCGAATTGCTTCATGAACGTCTCCAGTTCTTATATTTTCCTGTTAAGCAGCGCTTCCAATTAAATAATCCGCCGCTCACCGACCAGAACCGCGCCCGCAGACTAGGGCAAGAGAAGTTCACCCGTCAATCGAATGAATGTTTTTGTAATGTTTTTATTTGATTTACTAAACGACGCGCAACAGAATATATAAAATAATCGCCAAAGCACCGCCGGCGCTGGCGCTCCGGGCTTTGCTCACCGCAGTTTCGCAATCGCGATCCGCGCCACGGATAAATCCGCCTTTTCCGCCGAACCATCGGCGATAAACCAGGCCGCCGATAAACCGGCATACGCCAGTATCCATTCCAATAAGCGCCGGCGCTCCAGTTGCGCGGCCGCGGCCACCACCTCCACCTGCCGCGCGAAGCGCACCGGATCGCGCGAGACCGGCAGGTCCGGGTTGCACAGGATGTTCGCGAAATCGAAGCCGCGCTCACCGTACAGCCCTTTCGGATCGATTGCGCGCCAACCGCGCGCGCCGAAGTCGAGCACGTTGTCGTGATGCAGGTCGCCGTGCAGCACGACGACCTCGCGCGGCGCGGCCAGCAGCGCGCGGGCCGTGTCGGCGCTCGTGCGCAGGATGCCGCCGTGCGCGCGCGCGGCCGCATCCAGCTCCGCGAACCAGCGCGCGAGCGGCGTCAGCGGGGGCGGCACCGGAACGCGCGGCGCATGCAGGCGCGCGGCCACCGCGCAGATCGCGCGGCTGGCGACATCGTCGTCGCCCGTCATCGCCATCTCGTGCAGCGAGCGCGCGCCGCGCGCGCGTTCGAGCAGCAGCGCATCGCCTTCATGCCCGAGCACGCGCGCGGCGCCGCGGCCGTCCCACCAGGCCATCAGCGCGGCGCCCGCGCGTTCTTCCGGCACGCGCGCAATCTTCAGCATGGCCGCGCGACTCGCCATGCGCACCGGCAGCAGCGCGCTCGTCGCCGTGAAGCGCGGCGCGCCGTCGGGCGTCAGGCGCCAGCGCCGCAGCGCGGCATCGAATATCGTCGCAGTCATCGCGCGCCTCGCGCCTCTACGCGTCAAACATGGTGAGGGGACTCTAACAGAGGGGCTTCATTGGCGTCGCGGGAACAGGCAGGGCTGCGGCTTCACGTGAAAATTCTCGTAGCGGCACGGACGACCGAAGTAATCGACCGTCCCGCCGGCCGACGCCGCGGAAGCGACGCGCTCGCCACTTCCGGTCGCGGGCGGCGCATCCGCGCCCGCCGGCCTGGCGGCCGGCGGCGCCACCCCGCAGGCGGTAAGCGATGCGGCGGAAATCAACACGGCGAGAACGGCAAGGCGACGGGACATGTGAGGCGGCTCCTGGAAACGCGACCGCGCCGACACGATGCGACGCGGCCGACAATGGCATGCGGCCAGTCTAGGCAGCCCTTCCACACCCGCCCGTGACGCGAACATGAGCGTTTTGTCATGCACGCTCCGCGATGGCGGATTTGTCATGCGCGGCTCATGATCCCGTTTCGTTCGCTCTCCACAATGATCCCGGCTGTCCGATTCCCGGCGGCATCCACCGGAGAGATCACATGAAAGTCCTGCCCCTGTTCGCCCTCGCATCCCTGCTGCCGATCGCCGGCGCCGCGCTGGCCGACGGCATGCCCGAGGGAAAGTACGGCAAGAGCCGCGAAGAAGTGCGCGCCGAGCTGATCCGCGCGCAGCACGAAGGCCAGGTGCCGGCCAGGAAGACCGAGTACCCGCCGAGCGCCGACACCGTGGCGCGCAACCGCGAGTTGCACGCGGTCGCGCGCCATGACGGCGCGCCGAATCCGCCGCTCGGCCCCAACGAACTGGCCGGCCGCTAGGCCCACCACCACCACGCCCTCGCAGGAGGGCGTTTTTTTGCGCGCGCGACGGGACATGACGGATTTGTCATGTTGCGCTCATGTTTGCATCGCACCCGCTCCGTAGCATCGCCACCTGATTGCCTCCCCTTCGCTCGCTTCCGATTCGATGATGTCCAAGTCCTTCGTGCTCCTTCTCGCCGCCGCGCTGTGGCTGCCCGCCGCCCATGCGCAGACCGCCGCTCCCACCCCGGACGCCGGGCCCGACACGCCGTTCACGCTGAGCGACGCGCTACGGCTCGCCGCCGCGCGCAATCCGCAGCTGCGCGGTGCGCGCGCCGCCGCCGACGCGTCCCAGGGCGCGTTCGTGCAGGCCGGCATGCGCCCGAATCCGGACATCTCGTACCTCCAGGAAAGCTTCCAGCGCCAGGAGAACACGCGCACCGCGCTCGTCAACCAGCGCATCGAACTGGGCGGCAAGCGCGGCTACCGCATGGACGTCGCGGCCTACGGCCGCGAAGCGTCGCTCGCCGCCGTCGACGCCCAGTCGGCCGCGGTGCGCGCGAACGTCACGTCCGCGTTCTTCGGCCTGATCGCCGCGCAGAAGACGCTCGACGTCAGCACGGAATCCACGGCGATCGCCCAGCGCTCGACCGATCTCGTCACGCGGCGCGTCAGCGCGGGCAAGGTCTCGCCGGTCGAGGAAACCAAGGCGCGCATCGCACTCGCCGCCGCGCAGATCGAGCTGACGCGCGCGGCCACCAGCGTCGCCGCGGCCCGCGAAAAGCTCGCGAACACGCTGGGCGGACCCTGGCCGGGCGGCAGCGCGAGCGACGCCGCGTTCGACGCGCTGCCCGCCATGCCGCCTCTCGCGCAACTGCAGGCGCAGCTGGACGGCGCGCCCTCGACGCGCCAGGCGCTCGCCAACCTGCGCCAGTCGAACGCGCGGATCGCGCTCGAACGCGCGCGACGCATTCCGGACGTGACGATCAGCGCCGGCTACAAGCGCGTGACGGCGGGGGGACGCCCGGACAACCAGGCGGTCGTCGGCGTGTCGATTCCGCTGCCGATCTTCGATACGAATCGCGGCGCGATCATGGAAGCCACGCACAACGCCGCGAAGGCCGAGGCCGACCTCGCCGGCGAACAGCTCGAACAGCGGCTCGCGCTCGCGCAGGCCTACGCCGGCTACGAGAACGCCACCCAGGAAGCGCGCCGGCTCAAGCGCGACGTGCTGCCCGCCGCCCGCGACGCGCTCGACGCGATGTCGCGCGGCTACGCGCTCGGCAAGTTCCAGTTTCTCGACGTGCTCGATGCGCAGCGCACGCTGTTCGACGCCCAGACCCGTTACATCCGCGCCCTGACCGACGCGCACCTGACCTACGCGGAACTCGACCGCCTGGTCGGCACGTCGCTCGACGTCGCCGCGGCTTCCCAACCCGCCCAACCTTGAGGATCACCATCATGCCGCGCAACCTGAAGCGTGTCGCCGTGGCGGTCGCGCTCGCCGGCGCGCTCGCCGCCGCCGGCACGATCGCCTTCACCGCCGTGCGCCCGTCCGCCGGCGGCGCCGCCGGCCCGTCCCCCGCCAGCGCCGCCGCGCCGGGCGCGCGCGGCGGCGTCGTGCTGAAGACGGGCGCCTACGCGCTCGAAATCGTGCCGAGCGAGCAGGACGGCGCCGTCACGCTGTCCATCTACCCGTCGGTCGACGGCAAGCCGCTCAAGCCGGGCCCCGACGCCGTGCTCGACGCGACGCTGGTGCGCTACGACGGCACCCGCGCGCCGCTCACGCTCGTCGCGAACGGCGAGCGCTACACGACCCGCGAGCCGCTCGCGAAGCCGCACGTGTTCGACGTGCAGTTCCAGCTGCGCGCCGGTGCGCTGCGGCAGGCCTTCAGCTACACGCTCGGCGACGGCCTGCTGCCGCTCACGGCCGAGCAGATCCGCGCCTCGAAGATCGGCCTCGCGCAGGCCGCGCCCGCCGAGATCGTCGCGTCGTTCCAGCTGCCGGGCGAGATCAAGTTCAACGAGGACCGCACCGCGCACGTGGTGCCGCGCATCGCGGGCGTGGTCGAGCAGGTCAACGTCGCGATCGGCCAGCAGGTGCGCAAGGGCGACGTGCTCGCGGTGATCGCGAGCACCGACCTGTCGGACCGCCGCAGCGAACTGCTGACCGCGCAGAAGCGCCTGACCGGCGCGCGCCAGGTCTACGCGCGCGAAAAGACCCTGTGGGAAGAGCGGATCTCGGCCGAGCAGGACTATCAGGCCGCGCAGGTGCAACTGCGCGAAGCGGAGATCGCGGTGCAGAACGCGCAGCAGAAGCTGTCCGCGATCAATGCGTCCGCCACCGGCGCGCTCAACCGCTACGCGTTGCGCGCGCCCTTCTCCGGCACCATCGTCGAGAAGCACGTGACGCCGGGCGAAGCCGTCGCGGCCGACGCGAACGTATTCGTGCTCGCGGACCTGTCGACGGTGTGGGCCGAGATGGCCGTGCCCGCGCAACGGCTCGACGAGGTGCGGGTCGGCCGCCGCGCGACCGTCAGCGCAACCGCGTTCGACTCGCAGGCGAGCGGCGAGATCGCCTATGTCGGCGCGCTGCTCGGCGCGCAGACCCGCACCGCGCCCGCGCGCGTGGTGCTGCCGAACCCGTCGCTCGCGTGGCGGCCGGGCCTGTTCGTCAACGTGTCGGTCGACGCGCGCGCGCGCGCCGTGCCGGTCGCGATCGAGACCCGCGCGCTGCAAACCCTCGACGGCCAGCCCGCCGTGTTCGTCGAGACCGCGCGCGGCTTCGTCGCGCAGCCGGTGGAGCTGGGCGAGCGCGACGGCCGCTTCACCGAGGTGACGCGCGGCCTGCGCGCCGGCCAGCGCTATGCGACCGACAACAGTTTCATCCTGAAGTCGGAGCTGGAAAAAGGCTCCGCCGAGGGGCATTGAGCCACGCCCACGCGGTCCGGGCTGCCCGGACCTCACTAGATCCCTGGAATCCTTCGAATGTTTGAGCGCCTGATTCGCTTCGCCATCGCGCACCGCTGGCTCGTGCTGCTCGCCGTCCTCGCGGCGGCGGCGCTCGGCGTCTACAGCTACCAGAAGCTGCCGATCGACGCCGTGCCCGACATCACCAACGTGCAGGTGCAGATCAACACGCCCGCGCCCGGCTATTCGCCGCTCGAAGTCGAGCAGCGCGTGACCTATCCGCTGGAAACGGTGATGGCGGGCCTGCCCCACCTGGAGCAGACCCGCTCGATCTCCCGCTACGGGATCTCGCAGATCACCGTGATCTTCAAGGACGGCACCGACATCTACTTCGCGCGGCAGCTCGTCAACGAGCGCCTGCAGCAGGCCAAGGACCGGCTGCCGGAAGGTGTCGCGCCGATCATGGGGCCGACCTCGACCGGGCTCGGCGAGATCTACATGTGGACCATCGAGACCGATGACAACGCGCGCAAGCCCGACGGCAGCCGCTACACGCCGATGGACCTGCGCGAGCTGCAGGACTGGGTGGTGCGGATGCAGCTGCGCAACGTGCCCGGCGTGACCGAGGTCAACTCGATCGGCGGCTTCGTCAAGGAGTATCAGGTCGCGCCCGATCCGGCCAAGCTGATGTCCTACGGGCTGTCGCTCGCGGACGTGGTGCGCGCGCTGAAGATCAACAACGACAACGTCGGCGCGGGCTACATCGAGAAGCGCGGCGAGCAGTATCTCGTGCGCGTGCCGGGCCAGGCGCGCTCGGTCGACGATCTCGCGAACATCGTGCTGACCAACGTCGGCGGCGTGCCGGTGCGGATGAAGGACATCGGCGAGGTCGGCGTCGGTCGCGAGCTGCGCACCGGCGCGGCCACCGAGAACGGCCGCGAGGTCGTGCTCGGCACCGTGTTCATGCTGATCGGCGAGAACAGCCGCACGGTCGCCGACGCGGTCGCGCGCAAGATGGTCGAGGTCAACCGCTCGCTGCCAGCCGGCGTGAAGGCGGTGCCCGTCTACGACCGCACGGTGCTGGTCGAGAAGGCGGTCGCGACCGTCAAGAAGAACCTGCTCGAAGGCGCGCTGTTCGTGATTGCCGTGCTGTTCCTGTTCCTCGGCAACCTGCGCGCGGCGCTGATCACCGCGCTCGTGATCCCGCTGTCGATGCTGATGACCTTCACCGGCATGGTGAACGCGAAAGTCAGCGCGAACCTGATGAGCCTCGGCGCGCTCGACTTCGGCATCATCATCGACGGCGCGGTCGTGATCGTCGAGAACTGCGTGCGGCGGCTCGCGCACGCGCAGACCGCGCTCGGCCGCCCGCTGACCCGCGAGGAGCGCTTCGCGGAGGTGTTCTCGGCGTCGCAGGAAGCGCGCCGCGCGCTGATCTTCGGCCAGGTGATCATCATGGTGGTGTACCTGCCGATCTTCGCGCTGACGGGCGTCGAGGGGAAGATGTTCCATCCGATGGCGATGACCGTCGTGATGGCGCTCGCCGCCGCGATGGTGCTCACGGTCACCTTCATTCCCGCCGCGGTCGCGCTGTTCATCGGCGACAAGGTGCAGGAGAAGGAAAACCGCCTGATGACCTGGGCGCGGCGCGCCTATGCGCCGCTGCTGGACATCTGCCTGCGGCGCGCGCGGCCGGTGCTGATCGGCACCGTCGCGATCGTCGCGCTGACCACCCTGCTCGCGACGCGGCTCGGCAGCGAGTTCATCCCGAGCCTCAACGAAGGCGATTTCTCGGTCTCGACGCTGCGCGTGCCGGGCACGAGCCTCACGCAATCGCTCGAGATGCAGCGCACGATCGAGCAGACCCTGACCACGCGGTTCCCGGAGATCGAGCGCGTGTTCGCGCGCACCGGCACGGCCGAGGTCGCGACCGATCTGATGGCGCCCAACCAGTCGGACGCCTACATCATGCTGAAGCCGGTCAAGGCGTGGCCCGATCCGTCCAAGTCGCGCGACACGCTGCGCGCCGAGATGGAGGAAGCGCTGCAGCAGATCCCCGGCAACGTCTACGAGTTCTCGCAGCCGATCCAGCTGCGCTTCAACGAACTGATCTCCGGCGTGCGCAGCGACGTGGCCGTCAAGCTGTTCGGCGACGACATGGACGTGCTGAACGGCACCGCGCAGCGGATCCTCGACGCCCTGCAGAAGGTGCCCGGCGCATCCGAGGCGAAGGTCGAGCAGACCACCGGCCTGCCGGTGCTGACCGTCAACCTCGCGCGCGAGCGGCTCGCGCGCTACGGCGTGAACATCGGCGAGGTGCAGGACGCGATCGCGGCGGCGATCGGCGGCAAGACCGCGAGCACGCTGTTCCAGGGCGACCGCCGCTTCGACATCGTGGTGCGTCTGCCGGACGCGCTGCGCTCCGACATCGACGCGATCCGACGCCTGCCGATCGCGCTGCCCGCCGGCGACGCCGCGCCCGCCGCGTTCAGCGTGACGCCCGCGAGCGGCTCGACGGTCGCGAACGGCGCGCCGGCCGGCGTGCGCTTCGTGCCGCTGTCGGAACTCGCGAGCGTCGACGTGACGCCGGGCCCGAACCAGATCAGCCGCGAGGACGGCAAGCGCCGCATCGTGATCAGCGCGAACGTGCGCGGCCGCGACGTGGGCTCGTTCGTCGCCGACGCGCAGGCGCGCATCCGCGCCGACGTGAAAATCCCGTCCGGCTACTGGATCGCCTGGGGCGGCCAGTTCGAACAGCTGCAAAGCGCGGCCGAACGCCTGCAGGTGGTGGTGCCGGTCGCGCTGCTGATGGTGTTCCTGCTGCTGTTCATGATGTTCAACAACGTCAAGGACGGCCTCCTCGTGTTCACCGGGATTCCGTTCGCGCTGTCGGGCGGCATCGTGTTCCTGTGGATGCGCGGCATCCCGCTCTCGATCTCGGCGGCGGTCGGCTTCATCGCGCTGTCGGGGGTCGCCGTGCTGAACGGGCTCGTGATGATCTCCTTCATCCGCAACCTGCGCGACGAGGGCCGCCCGCTCGACGACGCGGTGCGCGAGGGCGCGCTGACCCGGCTGCGGCCCGTGCTGATGACGGCGCTCGTCGCGTCGCTGGGCTTCGTGCCGATGGCGCTCGCGACCGGCACGGGCGCCGAAGTGCAGCGCCCGCTCGCAACCGTCGTGATCGGCGGTATCCTGTCGTCCACCCTGCTCACGCTGCTGGTGCTGCCGGTGCTGTACCGGCTCGCCTACACGCATTCGCTGCGGCGCACGCTGGCGGCGCGGCTCGCGGGCCGCCTGCCCGCGCGCTGGCTCGCGCGGCTGGGCCTTTCAACGAGGTAAACGAAGATGCGCATCCTGATCGTCGAAGACGAACCGAAAACCGGCATGTACCTGCGCAAGGGGCTCAACGAAGCCGGCTTCGTGACCGACTGGGTCGATGACGGCGTCACCGGGCTGCATCAGGCCGAAACCGAGGACTACGACCTGATCATCCTCGACATCATGCTGCCGGGCCGCGACGGGCTCAGCGTGGTCGAGAGCCTGCGGCGCTCGCGCTCGACCCCGGTGCTGTTCCTCAGCGCGCGCGACAACGTCGAGGACCGCGTGCGCGGCCTCGAACTCGGCGGCGACGACTACCTCGTGAAGCCGTTCGATTTCGTCGAGCTGCTCGCCCGGGTGCGCTCACTCCTGCGGCGCGGCAAGCCGCGCGAGGCCACCCAGCTGAGCGTCGCCGACCTCGAACTGGACCTGACGCGCCGCAAGGCCACCCGCCAGGGCCGCACGATCCTGCTCACCGCGAAGGAATTCACGCTGCTGTGGCTGCTGATGCGCCGCGAGGGCGAGGTGCTGCCGCGCGCGACCATCGCCTCGCAGGTGTGGGACATGAACTTCAACAGCGACACCAACGTGGTCGACGCGGCGATCCGCCGGCTGCGCGCGAAGATCGACGACGACTACGAGCCGAAGCTGATCCACACGGTGCGCGGCATGGGCTACGTGCTGGAGGCGCGCGACGCATGAGCCGCTTCCTGCCCGCCACGCTGCGGCTGCGGCTCACGGTGTCGTTCGCGATCTGCACCGCGCTCGTGCTCGCGTTGAGCGGCCTGCTGCTGTATGAATCGCTGCGCGTGCGCGTCGAGCGCCAGGCCGACGCGCAGATGGACGGCCTGCTGGGCGCGCTGCGGTCGCATCTCGGCGACGCCGCGACGCCCGACGCGGTCGCCGCGCAGCCGCGCTTCTGGCTCGACCAGCTGCACGGCCACGGCGACCTCGAGATCGCGCTGTTCGACGCGCGCGGCCGCACGCTGATGCGCAGCCCGGGCCTGCTCGATCCGCCCGTCGCCGACGACGCGCGCCGGCTGGTGCCCGACAGCCCGCTGCGCTACCTGACCGCGGGCGCGCGGCTCGCGCGCGGCGCGGGCGAGCCGGTGCGGATCGTGATCCAGTACAACGCGTCGAGCGACCGGCTGCTGCTGCATACGCTGTTCATCACGATCGTCGTGATCGGCGTCGCGGGCATCGTGCTGATGACGGCGCTCGCCTACGGCATCTCGGCGCTCGGGCTGAGCCCGCTGCGCCAGCTGGTGCAGAAGGCCCAGCGGATCTCGACGAGCCGCCTGGACGAACGCCTGCCCGAGACCGGCATGACGGGCGAACTCAAGGAGGTGAGCGAAGCCTTCAACGACATGCTGCTGCGCCTCCAGCGCTCGTTCGCGCAGCTGTCGCAGTTCTCGTCCGACCTCGCGCACGACATCCGCACGCCGCTCACGAACCTGCTCGCGGAATCGCAGGTCGCGCTGTCGAAGCCGCGCAGCGCGGACGAATACCGCGCGGTGATCGAGTCCGGCGTCGACGAATACCGGCGCCTGTCGCGGATGGTCGAGGACATGCTGTTCCTCGCGCGCTCGGACAACGCGCGGCAGCGCATCGCCCCGCATGCGCTCGACGCGCGCACCGAGGCCGAGCGCGTCGCCGGCTACTACGAGTTCATCGCCGACGAGGCCGGCGTGCAGCTCGACGTCGTCGGTCACGCGCGCGTGACGGCCGATACGCTGCTGTTGCAGCGCGCGCTGTCGAACCTGGTGTCGAATGCGCTCGCGCACGCGCCGCGCGACAGCACGGTCACGCTCGCGATCGAGTGGCACGCGGACGAAACCGTGCTGTCGGTGACCGACCACGGGCCCGGCATCGCGGCCGAGCATCTCCCGCACATCTTCGACCGTTTCTACCGGGTCGATCCGTCGCGCCACCACTCGGCCTCGGGTACGGGGCTCGGCCTCGCGATCGTGCAGTCGATCATGCGCGCGCACCGCGGGCGTTGCACGGTGACCAGCACGCCGCGCGTCGCCACCACGTTCTCGCTGCACTTTCCCGCCGCGTCCGCCTGACAAAAACTTCATCTGTGCGTCATGCCGCGATCGGGTACGCCGGCGCATGATGGGAACCGACCCGCCCGCCGCAGGCTTCGCGCCTGCAGCCGGGCGACCCCGCAGGCAATCAGGAAGGAGCCCTCATGAAATCGTTCGCCGCCCTGCCCGCCGCCGCCGCGCTGCTGCTCGCGCTGGCCGCCGCGCCCGCCATGGCGTCCGCGCGCTACGACAGCGCGCGGACGCCCGACACCACCGCCCCCTCCGCCGCCGCGCGGCAGGACGCGACCGACGCCGCGACGCGCGCGGGTTACGGCGCGAACGCCGCGCCCCGCGCCGAGGCCGGGAGCCGCGCGACACTGCACGTTGCCCGCGATCCGTTTACGATCAACGGCCGCTCGTTGTACGACCAGCCCTGACGGACACCACGTCCACGCGGGTGGGCCTTCCCACGCGGTCCTCACCCCGGCGCTGATGCGAGTCAGGCGCTCACCGTGCGGCCCACCTTTTCACGCCCCGGACCTCCGTGTCCGGGGTTTTTTTGTCCCGTTTCCCAGTGGAATAACGATTCGATTGTTTCTGAATCGGCAAAAAGTAATTTGATCCAGGCAGGATGTTTTTTCCATGCGAGGCCGCTTACATTTAACGCATCCACTCATGGTAAACCGCTACGGAATCGACGGAACGCAGCTGCAATAACTGCCTAGGCCGATACCGCACGAGCTTTAGGAAACGGCAAAATGAAGTCCACCCACTCCCTGCCTGTGCTCGATCCCGACGACGTTCATGTTGAAATCCTCGAACGTTCCGATACGCTGCTCGTCGTACGCTGGGTCGAACCCGGCCGCTGTCACTACGGCGAGCAACGCTGGCGCCGGCGCTTCGCGCAGCGCACCGGCACCTGCGCGTTGTCGCGGCAGGTGATCCACCGCGGCGACGAGGTGTTCCGCCCCGCCGAGCGCCCCGCCCCCGCGAACGCGGCCGCGATGATCTCGGCCGCCGAAGTGCTGGGGCTCCTCAGCGCCAAGTAAGCGCGCCTCGCGCATCCCCCCGGTTAGAACCCATTCTCTAGTTCATGCCTTGTCCCTGCGGCTCGGCCGCATTACCGTTACATCAATCAATGTGATGGTCGGAGCGGTCCCGTTTACGCACGACACACCGATGCGCGCCGGCCGCGACGGCCGACCAACGGAGGCCACGATGCATGCCTGGAGCACCCGACACATCCTGCCGCAAGGCGGCAAGGTAGCGGTCGTCACCGGGGCCAACAGCGGCCTGGGCTGGCAAATCGCCGATACGCTGGCCGCCAAGGGCGCGCTCGTCATACTCGGCTGCCGCGATCTCGAGCGGGGCCGCGCGGCCGCGCACGCGATCCGCAGCCGCTCGCCGCACGCCCGCATCGAGGTCGAACCGCTCGATCTCGCGCATCTCGCCTCGATCTGCCGCTTCGCCGACGGCGTGCACGAACGGCACGGACGCGTCGACATCCTGTGCAACAACGCCGGCGTGATGTTCCTGCCGCTGTGCCGCACCCGCGACGGCTTCGAGATGCAGATGGGCACCAACCATCTCGGTCATTTCGCGCTGACGGGGCTGCTGCTGCCCGCGCTGCGCGCGGCGCGCCGTGCGCGGGTCGTGACGATGTCGAGCGGCTTCAACCGGCTCGGCCGGATCCGGCTCGACAACATGCACGCGGAACGCAGCTACAACAAGTACCGCGCCTATTGCGACAGCAAGCTTGCGAACCTGATGTTCGCGCTCGAACTGCAACGCCGCTTCGAGCGCGCGGGGCTCAACGCGCGCAGCGTCGCCGCGCATCCCGGCTATGCGGCCACCAATCTCCAGTTCGCGGGCCCGGCGATGACGCAGTCGGCGCTCGGCACGCTCGCGATGCGCTGGTCGAACCGTCTCGTCGCGCAGCCCGCCGACGTGGGCGCGCTGCCCGCGCTGTATGCGGCGACCTCGCCCGATCTGCCCGGCGGGGCCTATATCGGCCCTGCGCGGCTGTTCGAAACGCGCGGCTATCCGGCTTCCGCGCGCATCCCGCATCCGGCACGCGATCTCGCCATGCAGGCCCGGCTGTGGGACAAGTCGACGAACCTGACGGGCGTGCGCTTCCTCGACCTGCCGCCGGCGGACGGCGCACGCGATGCGGCACATCCGGCCGACTCCCGCCGGCCCGATTGACGCTGCGGCGCGCGCCCCGCGCCGCATCGCGCTCACGCCCGCCCATTTTTACGCCCCAGGTAAGAATCTATCGTCGAAATCAGTATTTACCCCTAGATCTCCGATGACTACGATGTAACCAATCGCTTAAGACAAGGTGTCGAGAGCGACACCAATACAACATTCGGAGGTCATCATGAAATCGATCGTTTATGCAGTCGTCGCCGCATCCGCGCTGTCCGCCTCGTTCGGCGCATTCGCGCAAACCAGCCCCGTGACCCGCGCGGAAGTGCGCGCCGAGCTGGTGCAACTGGAGAAGGCCGGCTATCAGCCGGGCGTGTCGAGCCCGTACTACCCGGCTGACATCCAGGCCGCGCAAGCCCGCGTCGCCGGCGCAACCGACACCAGCGGCTATGGCGCCCAAGCCGCGCCGACGGTGCGCGCCGGCAGCCCGGCCGCCACGTCGCAACGCGCGCGCGACTCGATCTTCTTCGGTCAGTAAGCACGCCGCGCCGCCCGCTTGCACCGGGCGGCTCCCCTGCTTTCCCCCGCGACGAGCCCGCCAGCCGGGCTCGTCGTCGCATCCGGACCCGTAACCTCCGCCGCTTCGCGAGAAGCGGCTTCCGCCCGGGCGCGATGCGTCCGGGCGCTTTTTCCGAGTGCGTCCAAGTGTCCGCGTACCGAGGAAGGCCGGTGTCTTGCCTGCGCCGATCCTTACATCATCTGTAAGGATCGGCGCGGTCGCATGAATGCGGCGCAAGCAGGGTTCAGCGCGAGGGGCGGACAAGGTGTGGCCATACTCGTCGCTGACCGCCCCCTTGAACGTATCGGCCGCGCGGGTCAGCCCGCTGCGCGCGAAGCCGAGCGCCTCGACCAGCGCGATGGACGCGCGGTTGCGCGCATCGATCTCGGCGTCGATCCGCCCGATCGGGTAGCGCGCGAACAGATGCGTGACGACGGCGCCGACCGCTTCCGTCGCCACGCCGCGCCGCCACTGATCGGGAAACACCAGGCAGGCGATCGACGCCGCAGCCCGCGCCGGCCGCACCGTCGCCTGCACGTAGCCGGCAAAGGACGCGCCGTGCGCTGCGCCGATCGCCCAGTTCAGCCAGATCTCGGCGCCGTCCGGCGATGCCTGGCGCGCGAGCGCCTCGACGCTCGCGGGCGGGCAGGTCGGGAATGAAGCCGTAGGCGCGCGGATCGCGCAAGCCGTCGTGCATCGGCCCGGCATGCGACGCATCGAGCGGATGCAGCGCGAAACGCGCGGCGGTATGCAGGACAGCGTCGTCAAGCGGATGCATCGCGCCCTCCAACCGCGCCGCGCTCAACGCACGATCGAATAGATCCGCGCGTCGACGAGCGCGCCGTCGCGCTCGCCCCCCGCGCCTTCGAGCCGCATGCCGACGCGCTCGCACAGGCGCCGGCAGCGCACGTTGCCCGGATCGACGCGCGCTTCGATCCGGCGCGCGCCCAACGCGTCGAACGCGAACGCCAGCAGCGCCGCCACGCCCTCGCCGATCAACCCCGCGCCCAATTCCCCCGTACGCCCCCACCAGCCCGCTTCGAACGAGCGCACCCGCCAGTCGGGTCGATGGATGCCCGCGCAACCCACGAGCGCACCGGACGCCTTCGGGAACAGCAGGAACGGAAAATCACGGCGCGCCGCGAATCGTCGCGATGCTGCCCGAACGGCTCGCGCGCGGCTGCCCCGGACTGCAAGCGGTCGACGCGCCGCTCGCGGTGCCCGGCTACGAGATCGCGATGCTGTGGCACGAACGCCAGCACCGCGATCCCAACCATCAGTGGCTGCGCGATCACATCGCCGACACGGCGCGCACGCTCGCTCCCGCCGACCAAAACGCACGCAGCCGTCCCCCGCCCCGGTGCTAAGATCCTTGCATCGCACCCCGCGCCTCTCGTTGGTTCGCCATGCGCCGCCTACTTGCCTTGCTCGCGCCCCTGCTGCTCGCCACCCCGTTCGCCGCGCACGCGTTCGGCGACGACGGCCAATACGACCAGTGCATCCTGCAGTCGCTGCGCAACAGCCAGAGCAGCGCGGTGGCCAACGTGCTGCGCAGCTCGTGCCAGTCGCTCTACCGGGACGGCGCGATGCTGCTGCCGCGCGAGCGCGCCTATCACGCCTGCATCCTGCAGAACGTGCCCGGCGTGCGCGACAGCTTCGCGCTGCAGCAAATCATGCAATCGTGTTCGCGCCAGAACCCGATGTAAGCGGGCTGGCCCGCGGTTTCCCTCCATGCTGACTTCGCCACCTCCGACCACCGACCACTGGATCGCGACCGCCCAAGGGCGCGCGTTCGCGCGCCGCTGGCGGCCCTCGGCGGCATCGGCCGAGCGCGCGCCGATCGTGCTGTTTCATGACTCGCTCGGCTGCGTCGCGCTATGGCGCGCGTTTCCCGCCGCCCTCGCGCAAGCGACCGGGCGCGCGGTGATCGCCTACGACCGGCCCGGCTTCGGCGCATCCGATGCCCGGCGCGACACGCTTGCGCTCGATTTCGTCGAGGCGGAAGCGGCCGGGCCGTTCCGCGCGCTGCGCGCGCAACTGGGCTTCGATCAGTTCATCGCGTTCGGCCATAGCGTCGGCGGCGGCATGGCGGTCGGATGCGCCGCCGCGTTTCCCGAGGCGTGCCGCGCGCTCGTGACCGAATCCGCCCAGGCGTTCGTCGAGGCGCGCACGCTGGCCGGCATCCGCGCGGCCGAGCGCACCTTCGCCGAGCCCGGCCAGCTCGACCGGCTCGCGCGCCATCACGGCGACAAGGCTGCGTGGGTGCTGCGCGCGTGGGTCGATACCTGGTGCGCGCCCGGGTTCCAGGCATGGTCGCTCGACGCGCTGCTGCCGCGCGTGCGCTGCCCCGTGCTCGCGATCCACGGCGAGCACGACGAATACGGCTCGCCGCGCCACCCCGAGCGGATCGCGTCGCGGGTCAGCGGGCCCGCACGCGTCGACTGCCTGCGCGCGTGCGGGCACGTTCCGCATCGAGATCGCGGCGGCGAAGTATTGACCACCGTCGCCGCCTTCCTGCGCGACATCGACGCGTAGCGCGCCGACCGGGCCGCCGTGCAGCGGCGGCCGGCGTTCGCTGTCGCGCGGGCGCCGAGTCAGGCCGATGCGGCCTCGCGCGCCGAGCGCGCTTCGTAGGTCTTCAGGTGGTTGTAGGCGATCCGCAGCGGCGACAGCCCCGCGCCCGCTTCCCCCGCTCGCGCGAGCAGGTCGCCGATCACATGGTCGGCCTCGACGCGCGCGTGACTCTCCAGGTCGCGCAGCATCGATGCGGTGAGCGGCGACGGCGTGAACAGCATGCGCTGCACGCTCGCATCGAATGCGTCACTCGGCGCATGGCCATGACGCCCGGAGATCGCGCGGCACTCGCCGTACAACGTCTCGATCAGCAGACGGCCGTCGGGCGCGGCGAGGATGTCGGCCACAGCGCCGCGCATCAGCGTCGTGCTCGCCGCGAGCGTCGCCAGGAATACCCACTTCTCCCACATGCGCGCGATGATGTCGTCGCGCAGCGAGGCGTCGAAGCCCGCGCCGGCCAGCACGTCCGCGATGGCGCGCGCGGCGTCGGCCGCGCCTTCCGAGCGCGCGCCGAACGACACGCCATGCGCGTCGTTCAGGTGCACGATGCGCTGCTCGCGATCGAGCGTCGCCGCGATCACGCACAGCCCGCCCAGCACGCGATCAACCCCGAAGCGCGCATCCAGCACGTCGAGATGGCGCATGCCGTTCAGCAGCGGGAGGACCCGCGTCGCCGGGCCGACGAACGGTTCGAACGACGCGATCGCGTCGTCGAGGCTGTACGCCTTGCAACTCAGCAGCACCAGATCGAACGGCTCGGCCGACTCGCCCGCGCGCACCACGCGCGGGGCGGGCAGCGTCAGGTCGCCGCGCGGACTGCGGATCACGAGGCCGTCGCGCGCCAGCGCCTGCCCGCGCGCGTCGCGCACCAGGAAGGTCACGTCACGGCCCGCCGCCGCGAGCCGCCCGCCGAAATATCCGCCGACCGCGCCGGCGCCCACCACCAGAATTCGCATCCTCGTCTCCACATCTGTCCGGGGTTCCGCGACGCCAGGGGAGCGACGCGTCCGAGCGGCGACTGTAGCGCAAATCGCCGGTTGGCACCGGCGGCGGT
>NZ_JBXAPG010000006.1:188148-190627 GCF_058803765.1 Burkholderia sp. GW821-FHT14F03 | reverse complement strand
TTGCGGTTTGCGGTTTGCGGTTTGCGGTTTGCGGTTTGCGGTTTGCGGTTTGCGGTTTGCGGTTTGCGGTTTGCGGTTTGCGGTGCGCAACGGCACCACGCTCAGAATCGGCGCGCAAGTGCGAATGACGGCGAGCGGTCGCGTGCGCATGCATACCGACCGTCCCGCAAGAAACGCGACGCGCTCAAGCGAGCAAACGCGAGCCCCCGGAAATACCCTCGCGCACCGGATGTCCCCTGCCGCGCACGGAACGCGCCTACCTGGCGCGTCCGCCTCGACCGCCGCGCTTCGCCGCCGGCTCGTCGGCGGCCGGCGCACGCTCGCCCGTGGCTTGTTCGAGCCACGACAGCGCATCCACATACGACAGGAATTGCCGCAAATAGGCCGGCGACAACGCATGCATCTGCGTCAGCGCGCGATGCACGAGGCTGCTCGAATTGAGCGGGCCGGCATTCTTCGGCACCTGGTCGAGCGCCGTCCGCAACTGCCGCTCGGTGCTGACGCGCGACCAGGTCTCGCGGAAATAATCGAGCAGCGCCGGCTCCGGAAACGCGCGCGCGCCGCCCGCGCGCGCGCGCGCGGGCAAGCCGATGCCCTCCGCGCGCGGCTGCGCCGCGACGTAATCGACCAGCGCCGCGAGCGGCCCCGGCATGACCGCCCCGGCGGCGGCCGGCCGCGCCTCGGCGCGCGACGCCCCCGCGCGCGCGACCCGCGCCGCATAGGCGTCGAGCCAGCCGGACAAGGTCGCGTCCAGCACGCTGCGCGCTTCACCCTGAAGCACCTGCGCGCGCCGCAGCAATGCCTCGAGCGCACGGAACCGCGCCGGGTCCAGCCGATCCGCGCCGCTCGCGCGCCAGTCGTCGAGCAGCGCGTGGGCGCGCGCGCACGCGTCACTCATGCCGCGCTCCGCTCACGGCCGGCGCGGGCCGCGGCACCGGTGCGATCTCGACGCGCCGGTTCAGCGCCCGCCCCGAGTCGTCCGCGTTCGAGCTGACCGGCTGCTCCGAACCGAATGCCGCCGCGAACACCGACGCAGCCGGCACGCCTTCGTCGATGAACGCGCGGGTCACCGTCAGCGCACGCTTCGCGGACAGCTCCCAGTTATCCGCGAACAGGCGGTTGCCCGCGCGCACCTGCTGGTCGTCGGCGAAGCCGCTCACCATCAGGATCTCGTCGCGATTCTTCAGATAGGCGGCGAGCGGACCCGCGAGGCTCTTCAGCAAGTCACGGCCGGCGGGTTGCAGCTGATCCGAGTTCAGCGCGAACAACACGCTGCCGCTGATGCCGATCCGCCCGTTGACGAAGGTCACGCGCCCCGCCGCGAGCGGGCCCGCGAGCGCCTGTTCGAGGCTCTGGCGACGCTGCGCCTCCTGCTGCCGCTGCCGGACTTCCGCGTCGAGCTGAGACGACAGCGCCTGCTGCACACCGATCACCCCGACCAGGATCAGCACGAACACGCCCAGCAGCACCGACATCAGGTCGCCGAACGCGGCCCAGATCGGCGCGGTGGCGTCCACGCCGCCGTCGATTTCGTCGCTCATGCCGCGTCAGCCCCCGAAAGCGCCGCCCGGCCGGCCGCGGCGCGCTGCAGTTCCTCGACGATCTGCTTCTGCGACAGCATGCTCAGGTCGATCACCTCGCGCGCCTGCGCCACGTAGTAGGCGAGTTGTTCGTCGCTGCGCGTCAGCGAACGGTCGAGCGCGCTTTCGACGCGTTCGAGATGCGTCACCAGTTGGCCGTTGGCCTCGCCGAACACCTGCACGGCCGCGCCGAACGCCTCGCCCAGGCTCGCCACCTCGGCGGCGCTGCCCGTGACCTGCGCGGCGACCGCGTCGAGGCGGCCCGCGCCGTTGTCGACCTGCTCCGAGAAGCGCGACCCGACGCGCGCGAGCAGATCCGACGAGGTCGAGACGAGCGCGTCGATGGCCGCGCGCTGTTCGGTGGATGCATGATTCACCGCGCCCAGCAGCGTTTCGAGCGTCGCGAGCAGGCGGCTGCGCTCCTCCAGCATCGCGGTGTCGCGCACCATGCTGTCGGACAGCTTCTGGCGCATTTCCGCGACCACCTCGGCCGCCACGCGCGGCGCTTCCGATGCGGCCTGCACCAGCTGGCCCAGTTCCGCGATCGTGTCGCGCGCATGCGCGTGCGTCTGCGCGGAGATCGCCTCGGCGGCGCGCGCGAGCGCGTCGCAGATCGCCTGCTGGCGATGCGCCGCGGCCTCGCCCGTCCGCGTCCACTGTTCGTCGAGCGTCGCCGCCACCGCGCCGAGCGACTCGCGCCAGACCGCGAGCCGCGCGTCGTCGCGCGCGACCAGCTCGGCGCGCACCGCCACGTGCGCGTTGCCCAGGCCGTCCAGCAATGCCGCCGCCTGTCGTTCGAAGCCGCGCGACGCCGTTTCCAGCGCCTGCTGGTTGTGCGTCGCCAATTGTTCGTTGACCTGCGCCTGACGATCGAGCGCCTCGCCCAACCCGCCCAGCAA
>NZ_JBXAPG010000006.1:187663-188048 GCF_058803765.1 Burkholderia sp. GW821-FHT14F03 | reverse complement strand
GAAACCGCTCGACACCGCCTCCAGCGCCTGCTTGTGGTGCGCGGCCGACTGCTCGTTGGCCTGCGTCTGCCGGCTCAACGTATCGCCCAGGCCGCTCAGCAATGCCGCCGCCTGTCGTTCGAAGCCGCTCGACGCCGCCTCCAGTGCCTGCTTGTTGTGCGTCGCCAATTGTTCGTTGACCTGCGCCTGACGATCGAGCGCCTCGCCCAACCCGCCCAGCAATGCCGTCGCCTGCTGCTCGAAACCGCTCGACACCGCCTCCAGCGCCTGCTTGTGGTGCGCGGCCGACTGCTCGTTGGCCTGCGTCTGCCGGCTCAGCGTATCGCCCAGGCCGCTCAGCAATGCCGCCGCCTGTCGTTCGAAGCCGCTCGACGCCGCCTCCAGT